>SLGS01000012.1 GCA_007136565.1 Clostridia bacterium
CCCTAGGAAGGGGCGAAATCTCGGGTGCCAATTCCTCGGCGGAGTGCTATTATCTGGCTCGTGTAGAGATGATATTTGTCGGGGTTATGGGTTCGAGTGGTCGGGGAACTTTTCGTCTCGGGGATAGTCGATAAGCTGATCACCCGAAGTTATGTCGAACGGGAGTGATGTACGCTTGGCGCTTTTGCGAGTCGAGGGTATAAGCCGCGTATACTCTTTGGGGAAACGCGGTGTCGAGGCCCTCAAGGGAATCAGTTTCGAAGTCGAGGACGGCGAATTCGTTTCCATCATGGGACCCTCGGGATCCGGGAAATCCACGCTGCTGAATATTCTCGGATGCCTGGATCGTCCCACGGAGGGGAGTTATTACATCGGGGATCGCGATGTTGCCCGCCTGAAGACCGGTCAACTGGCGGACCTGAGGGGTGGTGTCATAGGGTTCGTCTTCCAAACTTTTAATCTGATCCCGACCCTCACCGCCCGGGATAACGTGGAGGTCCCGCTTCTATATCGCGGCATAGGATCGAAGCAGCGTCGGACCATGGCGATGGCGGTCCTAGAGGAAGTGGGTATCGGACATCGCGCGGATCACCTGCCCTCGGAATTGTCGGGTGGAGAACAACAAAGGGTCGCTGTGGCTCGCGCACTGGTAACGGATCCCGAGCTGATCCTGGCCGATGAGCCCACCGGCAACCTGGATTCCAAGTCCAGCAAGGCCATCATGGGGTTGTTCCAAAGGATAAATGCCGAGAGGGGTGTGACCATAATACAGGTCACCCACGATCCCAACATGGCGCGCTACGGGAGTAGAACTATCAACTTCACCGACGGCGAAATCATCGGTGACGTGCCCGTAAAGGAACGCGTGTGGATCGACGATGTTGAATCGGATACGGCGGACGGGATCGCAACGGGATGCGACCCCGGGGAATCGGAGTCGGTTTCCGGCGAGGGGAGAAGGACCTGATGCTTCAAAGAGTCGCAATAATCCTTATCATATTGGCGGTTCTCATCGGTGGAGGAACTTACGCGTACCAGTTGCTCATCGCCGATACCGACGACCCCGGAGGGCCCGTTTACGCCACCGCGCCCGTCACGCGGGGTGATCTAAGGGTCGCCATCGATGGGTTCGGTAACCTGGAACCGATATGGTCCCAAAATATCCAGACCGATACAGGCGGTTTCCTCGAGGAATTGACCATCAAACAGGGTGACGAAGTACATGAGGGCCAGATCGTGGGACGCCTTCGCAACGAGAACCTCACCCTCGAGGTGAGGCAGATGGAGATGGAGTTGGCCCGGGCTAAGAGGAGCCTGGCCATGATTCTCGGGCTGCCCGAGGATCGAGTCCTGGATGCCGATCCCGATCGGGGGATCAGTATAGTGGCGCCCATATCCGGAAGGGTCACCGAGCTCAGGGTTGAACCCGATGACCTGGTGGAACAGGCATCGATCGTCGCCAGGATAGTGGATGATTCCGTCGTCGTGATCAACGCGGAATTTAAACCCGCGGAGTTCGCCGTTATCTCCGAGGGCCAAACGGTAACTTTGCGGCCGCGGGACTTTTCGGACATGTTGGATGGTTTGATCGTGGATGCGAATCCCATCGCCATCCCGAAGGAGCGGCATTACGTCCACGAGGTTACGGTCATGGCGGATAACCCGGGGCTATTGCGCCCGGGCCAGAGCCTGCAAATCCTCGTCGGGGATACCATCGCCGTCGAAGCGGAAATCGATCGCTATTTCGACGAGACGGCCGTTTGGTCTTCGGCCGAGGGTACCGTGATGGAGGTTCCCGTTCGCGCCTGGCAGCAAGTACGCGAGGGGGAAGTAATATGCCGGTTGGGTGGAGCCGAAAGCAGGCAGTACATTTTCGACGAGCAGATGAAGATTCGGGATCTCGAGCAGCGCCTATTGGAAAAGCGTGAAGAGGCGAATCGCCTGGTAATTCGCTCTCCGATAGATGGGACCGTCGCCTGGGCGCAGGAGTATTTCGGATGGGAACTGACTCCGGGAACCCACATCGCCGCCATAATTGATAACACCAAGATGAACCTGGGGATCCAGGTAGATGAGATCGATATCATCCACATCGAGCCGGGAATGGATGCCGAAGTAACCGTGGAGGCCTTCCCCGGGGATGCTTTTCCCGCGTTCGTTAGAAACGTTGACATGATGGGGTCGGATGAGCAGGGTGTCACCGTTTACCGGGTCTACCTAGAAGTGGAACAGACGAAGAAAATCAGGCCGGGTATGACCGCCAACGTATCCATATTCGTCAGCGAGGCCTCGGATGTTCTCTTGATACCGGTAGAGGCAGTCTACCAGGAAGAAGGTCTAGCAATGGTAGACGTTTACGCGGACGGGGTGGCTGAACCCGTCCAGGTTCAGTTGGGTTACGTTAGTTCGAGGTACGTCGAGGTCAGGGAGGGCTTGCAGGAGGGTCAGCTGGTAGTAACCGGCAGCTCGGGGGATCTACTCGACAGGGAGAAGGTAGAGGATCCGGGCCGCCCCTTGATCCCGGGGCCTGATAGACCGGAGCCGGAGCCCGAACCAGCACCCGAGCCCGAGCCCGAGCCCGAGCCAACGGTGAGGGGGTGACTTCTGTGCCGCATTTCACCAAGGGCCCCAGGGGAAGGGGTAGCCTATTCGTCAGGGGGACATTCGGCCTGGAGACCGCCCTCGGAGGAGTAATGTCGCAGAAGTTGCGAAGCACCCTTACCGTGCTGGGAGTGGCCATAGGGGTGGCATCTCTCATCATCCTGTTGGCCATCGGGAACGGTGCCCGCGTCGCCATCGCGCGCCAATTCGAAAGCCTGGGAACGAACCTCATCAAGGTCAGTGCGGAGCGATGGGATATCCGCCTCAGGGTTGGTGATGTAGGCGAGGTGTTGGAGCGAGTTCCCACGGTGTCCTCCGGGATGGCTCTCTTGAGGGAAGAGGAAGTCCAGGTTAAGTACAGGCGCCTGGTGGCCGATTTCCCCCTCCTCGGGGTAACCGAGGACTTTCCCGATATCCGGGACCACGAGTTGCTCGAGGGTCGATTCTTCGGGCCCCTTCACGTTCAGGAGCGTATGCGAGTTGCGGTACTCGGTTACGATGCATGGCGCCGAATCTTTGGGAGTACCAATCCGGTGGGGCAGGGAGTATATATCGGCGGACAGCGATTTACGGTCCTTGGGGTCTTGGACCGCAAGGGAGAAGGAATGGCCGGGGATATCGACAAGGAAATCGTCGTTCCGGTCACCGCCGCGCAACGCGTTCTGCTCACCGGCAGGGTGGATGAGTTGTGGTTTCAATCGCCGGATGCGAACTCCGTCGACGCGGCCCTGGTGCAATTGGGTAGGATTTTCCGCCATAAGTTCAACATCGGGGACGAGGATCCGGGTGGAGGTGGCGGGTACCCCGGGAATCCGCGAGACGGCATGTATATGAGCCCCGGCGGGTACGGGCGAGTGGACTACTGGTATCCGCCGTGGGAGGAACCCACCTCGGGACCGCCCCTGACGGTAACGAGCCTCAACACCATGGTGGAAGAAGCCAGCGAGGCTAGCAGGGTAATGACGATGATGCTCGGGGGTATCGCTTCCGTAGCACTGCTGGTCGGTGGTCTGGGAATCATGAATATCATGCTCGTTTCGGTTACGGAGAGAACCCGGGAGATAGGGATCAGAAAAGCCCTGGGCGCCCATCCCGCGGATCTGGTGTACCAGTTTATGATAGAGGCTTTACTCCTGGGGATGGTCGGGGGCGCCCTGGGCCTGACCATGGGGTATCTTGGCACCGGCTTGGCGACCCGATACGGACTCGAGACGCTCTTGACGATGCAGGCTTCCGGCGTAGCATTCGTGGCATCGGTGGTGATAGCCATCCTGTTCGGAGTCTACCCCGCCTTCACCGCCGCTCAACTGGAGCCCGTGGAAGCCCTCCGGTACAGGTAGAGATAGGGGCCGGGCGCCAATCCCTTGCGTCCGGCCTACACCGGTTCTTGTCTGGGGGCCGCGTTAGCGGCCGCGAACTCTTCACGAGTAGTCCCGGAAAACCCTTTTCCGCATCACATCGGCGAAAGCGCACCACACCTTCGCCGCGCGGCGGCGGATGATCGGGAAGGGAACCGCCTCGAGATCGGATATCCTCAGATGTTTTCGGACGCGAAGATGGGCAGCATATCCCTTAGCATCGCGTGACGGAAGTCCGGGATGTCGAACTCGTGTACCAGCCTGTCGAGGACGGAATCGGTGTCCCCGTCGTCTTGCATAAGCTCCCTGATTCTCCCCGAGAATCGCTCGAGCCACTCCCGCTGGCTGACTATCGCGTCGGGTCCCGAGGGCTTTCCGTGTCCGGGTAGGACGTGCTCTATATCCAGGGATTCCAAGAGTCGGAGCGCTTCAATCCACTCCGTCAAGTTGGCGTCTCCCATGAACGGGAAACGTCCCACGAAGACGAGGTCGCTCGTGAAGATCGCCTTTCTTTCGGGAATGTAGATGACGCAGGTACCCGGGGCGTGGCCACCAACCTCGATCATCCGGATGGTCTTATCCCGAAGGTGGATCTTCAATTCTCCGCGGAAAGTGATATTTGGAAGTGGCAGCTTCTGCGTATCGCCGGTGACCTTGGACCATATGGCTGGGAGCCGTTCTTCCATTAGATCCCGCGTGGTTTCCGTCGACACGATCGGAGCCGAAAAGGCCGAGTTACCGAAGGTATGGTCGGGATGGTGATGGCTATTGATCGTTAGGTATACGGGCTTGGCGGTCTGTGAAGATATGTGAGCCTGGAGGAGTTCTCCGTCGGCGGGAGCCCTCATGGTATCTATTACGATGGTTCCCTTTTCGGAGGTAATGAACACGGAGTTAACCGTTTCCTCGGCATCAGATACCGTGTATATGTCTTCGAGGACCTTCAAGGGCTATTCTCTCCTTCCAGCCG
>SLGS01000231.1 GCA_007136565.1 Clostridia bacterium
AGATCATCATGATCGATGAGAACCCGGCGGCAACGGTGGCCGTCACGCCCCGGGTACTCTCGAAGAATGTCGGAAGCCACGCCATGATACCCGTACCGAAGATGCCCGAAAGCAATGCTGCCCCCGCCACTATGTATGCCGGCATCCAGTCTCGTAGAGTCAGCGGCCTCATCTCTTCCTCCTGCTCTTCCTCTCCATTCTCGCGCTGTTCGCGGAGTTTCTCGGCTCGAACCTCACCGACGATCCGCCAAAGATCCGGGTAATGGATCGCGAAGAGGATCACCAGCAGGATGCCTGCGCCCGAGAGGGATAGGAGGGCATTGCGCCACCCGAGGGCGGCCGCCAGGAGAGCGCTGATGGAGTATCCCGCGGCAGTTCCGAGGTTACCTCCGATATTGTGCATGGCCATACCCATTCCGACTCCTCGCCCTTCCATCGCACGCCCCACATCGGCGAAACTGGCCGGGTGGAAGGTGGCGTTACCCATCCCGTACACCATCTGGGCCAATATGAAGGCGGGCATCGCCGAGGCGCGTGACAATAGTACCAGGCCGGAAAGGGTGAGCACGTAGCCGACGACCAGGACTCTCTTGGGTCCGTATTTATCCGTCAAAATCCCCGCCGGGTACTGGAACAAGCTCGATGAGACGTTTGCGGCGGCGATGATGAAACCAAGTTCCACTCCGCTCAACCCCAGGTCCTGCCGGATAAATATCAGGAGGGGGGGAAGTGACGTAGATATTACGTGCTGCAGAGCATGGGCCGCGACCAGCAGGTTCCTGGCCTTCAGCGCCATGGCCTTGGGTATAAGAGGTTTCGGCTCCGAAGCAGCGTGTGCCGTGGATTCCATTCCCCGATCTCCCCTATCAATTGCGAGTAGTTCTCAGTATACCAAAGGTATTCGGCGGTTCCCATAGAGAATCCGTGGTGTACAATATGTTTCTCCCTCAAAGGAAATGTCCTCCAGCGCGGGGAAAAAGATCATCACTGTAACGCTTCGAAATCCTACGTCTAATCGGGAGGTTGATCATGAAAGACGCAATCCGAACTGACCTCGCCCCGCCACCCGGGGGCTACTACTCCCAGGGGGTCGTGGCAGGCCCCTTCATCTTCGTCTCCGGGCAGTTACCCCTGGATCTGGAAGGTCGTGTGCAAGGAGATACCATCGGGGAGCAAACCCGCAAAGCCCTGGATAACGTAGCCGCGGTACTGCGAGCCAACGACGCGAGCCTGGATCACCTGGTCTCCGTTACCGTTTACGTATCCGACATAGGTCTTTGGCCCGAGGTAAACGAGGTATATGCGGAGTGCCTGGCCTCCGTGGAGATCCCGCCCGCACGCGCCGTCGTGCCGACGCGCGAACTCCATTACGGGGCGATGATCGAAGTTTCCGCCATCGCATACTTCCTCCGATAGTCCGGGCGACCGTTGCCCCGCGGGGGGTATATCATATCTTGGATGGTGGATCACATGGATCGGGGTTGATCGAAGATGTGGTACGCATTCGGCGGTTTGATACTACTTATAGTGATATATGTCGTAGCAACCTACAACGGCCTCATCGGCCTGCGACAAAGGGTAAATAA
Organism: Clostridia bacterium; assembly: GCA_007136565.1. Lineage (GTDB taxonomy): Bacteria > Bacillota > Sulfobacillia > SLMV01 > SLMV01 > CSSED11-154. Next base: position 1,587 of record SLGS01000231.1, read on the forward strand.
TGCCTGGTCCCAGGTGGATGTACAGCTTCGTCGCGGCTACGTCCTGGTTCCGAATCTCGTTGGAACTGTGCAGGGCTATGCGAGTCACGAAAGGGAGACCTTCGAAAACATCACCGAAGCCCGGAGTCGCGCCATCGCCGCGGGATCGGTGGATGAACAGGCCGGAGCCGAAAACGCGCTGACTTCCGCGCTACGATCTCTTTTCGCCGTGGTCGAGAACTATCCCGAGCTGAAAGCGGATACGAACTTCCGCCAGCTCCAGTCGGAATTGAGCGACATAGAATCCAAGATAGCCTTCGCCCGCAGTTTCTACAACGACACCGTGCAGAAGCTCAACATCCGGACCCAGGTATTCCCCGCCAACCTCGTCGCCGGGGTCTTCGGATTCAAAGAGCGATCCTACTTCGAAATAGACGATGCTGCCCGCGAACCGGTAAGGGTGGATTTCACTTGAGACCTGGGATCGCGGGAGGGTCCGGGGCCCGATTCTTCCTATCCCGGCTAGCCCTGGCCGCCATCGTCGTTATCGGGGGATTGATCATCCTACCTGGCACGATCCACGCTCGGGATTACGGTTTCCCCGAGGTCGAGATACATGCGCGGATCACAGATGAAGGGGCGCTGGAGGTCACCGAGTACCGCTCTGTGGAATTCGACGGACAATTCTCCGGGATGTACATGTGGATCAATCAAACCGGGGGAACCAGGATCGAAGAACCCTCGATAGCGGAGGGAGACGCCGAGTACACCAGGAACCCGCAGACCTCTCCCGGTCCGCCCGGCACGTATTTCGTTCGCGACGACGGCGAATCAATGTATCTGGATTGGAGTTTCGACGCCCGCGACGAATCGAGGACTTTCACGATAAGCTACCGTGTGGCAAACGCTGTGCGGGTCCACGATGATGTGGCTGAACTTTATCACCAATTCGTGGGAGATCAATGGGAGAAGCCCGTCGGGCGCGTTACCGTGCTCCTGCAGTTGCCCGATGGATCCGAAGTGGACGACCTCAGGGCCTGGGGGCACGGCCCACTTCACGGTGAGGTAACGATAACCGATGGAAGCTCGGTGCAGTGGGATGTGGCACCGCTGCCGGCGGAAACCTACCTGGAAGGACGCGTGACTTTCCCCCCGACGCTGGTTCCCGAGGCGACGTTCACCACCGGCGAGGAGGCGCTCCCATCTATCCTCGAAGAGGAAGAGCGGTGGGCGTCACAGGCCAACCGCGCCCGCTTCATGAGCCGCATCGATTGGGTTCTCGGCCCCCTCCTGCTGGTCATGGGCCCGATTATGGCAATCTTTTTCTGGTGGAAATACGGTAAGGAATACCGGTCGGATTTCGACGGAGACTATTACCGCGAGCTGCCGGGGGACTACTCGCCGGCGGAGCTGGGGGTACTGTGGCGATTCGGGACGCCCACGGTCGACGACTTCACGGCAACGATAATGGACTTGGCTCGCCGGGGGTGGATCCGACTGGAAGAGTACACCCGCGAAGAAAGGGGCTTCCTACGTACCAAGAGTCGGCCCGACTTTCGCGCGATCCGCCTCGAACCCGAGGAAGGGGAGCCACTCCTCCCCCACGAGACCGCGGCGATGGGATTCCTATTCGACAAAGCCAGTACCGATGGCGTCCAGATCGCGTTCGCCGATCTGGAGGAGTATACGAAGAAGAACCGGAGCTCATCCTCCTCCTTTTGGTCTGGTTGGGTAGCGCAGGTATCCGCCCGTGGTGATGTGCTGAACTTCTTCGACACCGATACCCGCCGAGCCCAGGTCATCGAACTGGTCACCGGAATCCTGGTGGCTTTAGCCGGAGTGGGAATCCTCGTGCTGGGATATCCCGCGACGGGAGTGGGAGCCCTCGTAGGAGGATCCGTATTGGCGCTGGCGGCAATTGTCCTTCGCAGGAGGTCCAAGACCGGTGTCGAGGATTTCACCAGGTGGCGGGCTTTCAGGAAGTTCTTGCGAGACTTCTCGGAAATGGACCGTCACACCGTCCCGTCCCTGGTCATATGGGAACACTACCTCGTCTACGCCGTGACCCTTGGGGTGGCCCGCGAGGTCCTGAGACAACTGGAAGTGGTGTTCCCGAACCTCGAGGCGGATGGGCACAGGTTCGGGGCTGGCTGGCTCTACGTATCCACCGCGCGGGGAACCTCGGCGGGTTTATCGGGGCTTTCGAGCGGCATCACTTCCCTGACCGAGGGAATGCAACAATCCATGAAACAGGCCATGGCACCCGCGTCCTCGGGATCCGGGGGCGGTGGCGGATTCTCCGGCGGCGGTGGCGGTGGCACCGGAGGTGGGGGTGGAGGTGCTCGTTAACCCCCTCGCCGAGAGGGGGCTTCGACCGGGCGGGGTAAGTCGTATTAGCGCCCCGCCCGCACTACTATCTGTCCGACTCCGGCGGCAACCTTGAGGTTCACGGTGACGTCGGAGTCTCCGTAGAGATCGTTTACGTACTCATCTCCCCGGCGATGAAGGTCTGATACATCCACGTGCGCAATCCCACGATCGACCTCCACGCGCACCCCGACGTCCCCGGGCAGGTCCAAGACGCAGCGGCCGACCCCACCCTCGACACTCACGTTCAGATCCTCGCTCCTGGGACCGGATAGATCCACGGCGACATCGCCCACGCCGAGTTTCAACTCCAGGTTGCGAAGCGGCAAGTCACCGATTCGCAGGTCCGCCGTTCCGACACCGAGATCTACGGTCATAAGGTCAACGGGTACGTCCCGCCCAAACTGCAGATCCCATTCGTAGCTGAAGTTGGACATCATCCGGTGACCGCTTACGTTGGGCTGTCTGACTTCCAGTTGTCCCATGCGATCCGCAACGCGGTAGGATACGCTGGGCTTCCAGGATTCAGATTCGTATAGGAAACGCGCGTTCATTAGTACATCGGCGCCGCCTGTAATCCAAAGTTGCCCGATTCCCATGACAATATCTACTTCGACACCCTCCGCATCTTCGGCATCGATGGTGTGGAAATCCTCGATCTTCGCCGCGGTACATCCCGCGATCCCCGCGAGCGCAAGGCACATCGCAACAACCAGCAAAACCGGGCGTTTCATGATCCCGACTCCCCCTATCATCGGCACATGGCCTGATCCTTCGATCCGAACCCTATCCTAAACTTCGGCGACTCGAATCGACAATGGGCTGCGCACCGAAGAGTGAAATTAGTACAATCCAATGGTACACGATATCGAACTCGAGGAGGTCATCCAAATGGAAATGCGAAGGATTGCACCGGGATCAGTCTTCAAGGTGATAGCCGCAGCCTACGGTTTGATAGGGATGGTTTTCGGCGTATTGGTG
>SLGS01000222.1 GCA_007136565.1 Clostridia bacterium
AAGCCTCGGACAGGCTCTCGGATCTGACGGGCGGTAGATTTGGTCTGGTGATAAACGAGGACTCGTCCGAATTCTTCGTCAGGGATGATCACAACGGAGCCCAGTTGCGTCCAGTCGGCAGTCTATCGGGGGGAGAGACGTTTCTCGCATCGCTGGCCCTCGCCCTAGCCCTTTCGTCGAAGATACAACTCAGGGGGAAGCATCCCCTCGGCCTATTCTTCCTCGATGAGGGATTCGGTACCCTCGACGAAAGCCGCCTCGAGGTGGTAATGACCTCGTTGGAAAGGCTCCGGGATAGGGAGCGGATCGTGGGATTGATAAGCCACGTCCCGGAAATTAAGCACAGGCTTCCCCGTTACCTGGAGATCGTACCTCCCGATGGCGCTGGTGCGGGAAGTCGCGTGGTCGGGGTCGGTGCGGCTTCTCGACGAAATACATCGTAATATGCGTTTTGGGATCCGATAATTGACAATGAGTGGGGCGTCTATGTACAATTATCATCAAGACTGGGGGTGTAGTAGGCGGCGAGATCTGCCGCCGCGGGGAGGAGGCGCACGCATGTCAATCGTCGGTTTCTCCATACCCAAAGACAGATTAATCGTACTATCCTCCAAGGCGCAGGATTATCTATCCCTGGACGATGCGATCACCGGTATTATGCGGCACCTCAATGCCGATTGGGGCAGCATCGATGAAAGTGACAAGGTCATGAACGACTACAACCTGTCCAAAAAGGGAACGCTGATCTCCCAATATCAGAGCGATGGTGGGGTCAAGTTCTGGGTTATAACCGAGGCCGGACACGGGAAGACGGTGGTTCTTCTGCCCGACGAGTACGGGGCTGACGATGTGGGAGATCGAGCCGGTTATGTGCTTCACGGCACTAGTACACCGACTACGAATGCGTGAAGGTCCTCGTCCATCACCGGGAGAACCGGGTTCCCGGGGGGTTCGATCAGTGGCCTTAGTATAATGACAGAAGACCAATTGCAGGGCGCGGTACCATATCGGGTGCTGCTCCATGTCGAGATATCGGGGTGACCGCCGAGGGAATTGATACGTCGGTGGTCACCTCCTTTTCTGCTCTCGGACCATTGCAGGATACGCGGGGCGCAAAGCGTACTCTTTAGATGGGGTGCCGCCCTCAACGGGCTTCCCCCAATCTCGGGAAGAGGGGTGGTACTGTGGCGGTAAAGGCCGAGATAGCCGCCCGGTATATCGACGACAAGACCGACCTCATCATTGGAGTATCCGATCATCTTTGGAACCTGTCAGAACTCGCGCTCAGAGAATTCGAGTCCGCGGACTACCTCGCCCAGGAATTGGAATCGGAGGGGTTCGAAGTCGAGCGGGATGTAGGTGGGCTTCCCACAGCTTTCGTGGCTTCGTGGGGTTCTGGGGGACCGATAATCGGATTCCTGGCGGAATACGATGCCTTGGCTGGAATGTCGCAAAAGCCCATTCCTAAGCGCGAACCTCTCGTTACAGGAGCCCCGGGGCAGGCCTGTGGTCACAATTTGCTCGGTGCCGGCGCCTTCGGTGCCGCAATAGCCCTCAAAGCGCAGATGGAAGAAGAGGGTATCCAGGGTACCGTGCGGCTTTATGGCTGCCCGGCCGAAGAGAACCTATCCGGAAAGGCATTCATGGCCAGGGCCGGAGCCTTCGATGATTGCGATGTCTGCCTAACCTGGCATCCGGGTACACTCAACCGGGTCCGCACGGGATCGTCATTGGCCAATAACGCGATGAACCTGATTTTTTCGGGCCAGTCCGCGCACGCTGCCGGAGATCCGTATAACGGTAGGAGTGCCCTCGACGCCATACAGCTGATGAACATGGGTGTGGAGTTCCTCAGGGAACATATGCCGCCTCGTGCCCGCGTGCACTACGTGATTACCGAGGGCGGTTCCCAGCCAAACGTCGTACCGGATCGCGCCAAGGTCTGGTATCTCGTGCGCGCCCCGGAGCGTCACGAGGTGGACGAATTGTATGAGCGGGTTCTCAACTGCGCCGGGGGAGCCGCTCAGATGACGGACACCGAATTCGAGATAGAATTGCTCAAAGCAATCTGGAACGTGTTGCCCAATCGTCCGCTGGAAGAGTTGCTCGAGGGCTGTATGCAGAGGATCGGTCCCCCGGGTTTCGATGACGAGGACAGGGAGTTCGCCAGTCAAATCATCTCCACCTTGCCCGAGGGAAGGGTCGAATCCTATCTAAAAGCCCAGAACCTCACCGACGAAGAAGTTGAATTCCTCAAGGATAAGCAACTCAACGATACCGTCTTGCCGCGTCCGCAGGAGCCCGATGAACCGAAGGGGTCCACGGATGTCGGAGACGTGAGCTGGTGTGCTCCGACGGCTCAGTTTTCCACTGCCTGCCTGGCCCTGGCCACGCCGGGGCACTCGTGGCAGTACGTGGCCCAGTCCGGCATGGACATAGGCCGCAAGGGGATGCTGCTCGCGGCCAGGATCATGGCGGAGGCGGGCTACGAGCTGTTGACCGACGCGGAGTGGATAGATCGGGCTCGCGAGGACTTCGAAAGACGCACTGGCGGTCGCAGTTATCGGTCCGCCATGCCCGCCGATCACCAACCTGCCTTCGATCAGTTCGCCGAAGCCTGATCACTTTGCCCGGGCGGCTATCCCGGCCGCCCGGGAGGAATATCCCCGTCGACAACGAAATTGGTTTCCATGTATTTCCAATTAACTCCGTTGCAGAGAAGGATAGCCGCCGTTTCCCTCTTGTTCATGGCTCTCGGTTTGACGGCCAGGATACGAGGGCCGGCATGGGACTCCCTCACGTCCACTTTCGACGACTCCCACGTGGTGGGGAGTTCCGAGATGGATTCGGGGGAATCGGAGGTGCTCGTCCACCTGGCCGGGGAAGTATCGAATCCCGGTGTCTACGCCATGGATCCCGGGGATCGAGTGGTTGATGCTTTGCAAAGGGCGGGGGGTGTCCTAGCGGAAGCCGATGAAGGCGCAATAAACATGGCGGCCCTTCTCGAGGATGGCGAAAGGATAGTCGTTCCCTCCAAGTCCCGCAACTCGTCAGACGATTGCGCCGAGGGGCGGATAGATTTGAATGGGGCGGGAGCCGAAGAACTGGAGCAATTGCACGGAATAGGTCCTGTCTTGGCGGAGCGGATACTCACCCTTAGGAGGGAGCGCGGTGGCTTCGAGTCAGTCGAAGAGTTGTTGGACGTTTCCGGTGTGGGTGTGAAGACCCTGGATAGGATTAGGGAGGAGTTGGTGGTTCACTGAACGAGGGAGGGGTCTTCAGAACCCTCTCACCGCGATGAGGATGGCCGTGGTAGCGGCCACGATCCCCACCACCGGCAGGTATATGCGATACACTTTGCCGAGGGATACCTGGAAATAATGATTGGTGAGTATCTGGCAGAGGTGCAAAGGCGACGTCAGGTATGAAAGAAAGGCGAAGGCGTAGATGAGCATGATGTACGTATGGGGATCGGCTCCGATGGCGCGCGCGGCGGGAATTATCAGCGGGAACAATACGGCTATGGTGCTGGCGTGCGATGCTGATATATACCCGATGCCGACGGCCAGGACTCCGGCCACGAGGAAGAGCGGTATCCCGGCTTCCATCATGGTGACCATCAGTTGAGAAAATGCCGTGGTTTGATCGACGGCACCTCGAAAAACCATTATGGCGGCCATGGTTCCCACGAGGGCGAAATCGATTCCGTCCCAAAACAGTCGGGGGATAATACCCACGCCAGGCCTGTCGGGACCATTGAAAAAGTATATCTGCAGAAGCGCCACGGCCATACCGATCATCAGCGACAGGGCAAGGTGTAGACCCAGACCCATGTAAAGGGCCAGGCCGAGGATCAAGGGTGTCGAATACCTGAGGAACTTGTAAAGGGCGGCCGAGGTAGCCTCGCGTTCCAGGTCGGGTCCAGCTTCCGCCGGAACATCGGTCAACCCGGGGCGGATGATGAAGAAGTAGCCCGCGACCATCATGGCTACTGTTAGGGGCCAAAGCATACCGATCATCTCGAATACTTCCACGTCGACCAGGCGCGCGGCCATGATGTAAGTCGGGAGAAATGGAAATACGAAGTACCAACTGTGTCGAAAGATCAAGTTGGCCGCGGATTGGCGTTCGGGAGAGAGCTGGATCTGTCTGCCCAGTCCCCAGACCATGGGTGCGGATACGATGGCTCCACCCGTCATGGGCATGCAACCGACCAGCCCGGGGATCAGCATAAGGGTTATGCTGTCGCTTCTGAGCAGCACGCGCAGGGATTCGACCATCTTGTCAAAATAGCCGAATTTCTGGAGTACATGTGACATTATGGTGATGGAGGCCACGATGAGCATCAGGTCTATGGTATCCCGATGCGTTACCCCGTCGAAGACCACTCGACCGATACCGGCGGGAGATACACCGGCGAACACCAAGACCACCAGCGCTGCGGCCAACATGGCTCCCCAGAGGGGGACCCGACGGCTGATCATAACCATTAGCCCCGCAAAGGCGATCAGAATGCCGATCAATTCCATTTGCGCACTGCCTCCGATCGGAGAATAGTTCGCGGCACGAACTTCAATAGGCATATGCTATCACTCCGGGTGGAACATGTGAAGAAGGCTTGGAGGACCCCGACAGAGGGGGAGCGAAGAACACTTCATCGAAGCACCGAATTTGCGGCCCAACGGGAGGTCGAGCGGATCACACACTATGACCGATAGAAGAAGAAATGAAGATAGCCTTGCGGCTCGAGTTCTAGACGTCAGATTTTCGTCGCCGGATTCACTTTGGAAAGTCCTTTCGGTGGAGACCGATGCCGGCGTCGCCACGGTCGTCGGCGAATTTCACGAGGTCGAAGAGGGGCTCGAGTACAGTTTCTCCGGTAGATGGGATGTACACCCCCGGTTCGGCGAGCAATTCCGGGCTGAAAGCTACCATCCCACTCCCCCCACCACCAAGCGGGGAATGATAGCCTATCTATCCAGCGGATTGATCCGTGGGATCGGACCCAAGATGGCCGCCAAGATCGTCGATCGATTCGGCGAGCGTACCTTTGACGTAATTCGCGATTCGCCCGAGCGACTACTGGAGGTCTCGGGTATAGCCCACACCAAGAAGGAACAACTGGTGGAGTCTTTCGAGAAGCACCGTAACCTCCAGGAAGTGGTTACCTATCTCACCGGCCTTGGCTTGACCGCGAACATGGCGGTCAAGCTCTACGGTGAATACGGTGATGATACCATCGCGGTAATACAAAGGGATCCGTACCGGCTTACTCAGGATATCTTCGGTATCGGCTTTCGGCGGGCCGACGCCATCGCCATGGCGGCGGGGATAGATCCAAGATCTCCCTCCAGGCTCCGGGCTGCCATAATCTACGTCCTGCGTAGAAGCGCGGAATCGGAGGGCCATACCTTCCTACCAAGGAACAAGCTGCTGGAGAGGACCGCCAAGCTTCTCGGGGTGGGTGAAGGGAGGGCGGATCCCGAACGCCCAACCCCGGAAGATATACGGGGTGCCCTGATAATGTGCGAAAGCTCCGGGGAGGTAATCGCCGAAGAAGATGAGGCGATGTACCTACCTTTGTATAGGGATGCTGAACGTCACGTCGGCGCGCGGCTCTTGAGAATACATCGCGCCGGGGCGGTAACCGCTCCGTCGTCGGAGTTCATCGCCCAGGCGACCGCCCGCGCCCAGGCTCGCCTGGGCCTGGAATATGGCGAGGAGCAGAAGAAGGCCGTCGCCGGCAGTTTCGCCTCGGGTGTAATGGTTATCACCGGTGGCCCGGGAACGGGTAAGACCACCATAGTGAGGGGGATCATTGAGGCCTCGGAGTTCCTCTCCGGTGGCCTGAGGGTTCTCCTGGCGGCGCCCACGGGCAGGGCTGCCAGGCGACTCGGTGAGGTCGCGGGTCGCGAGGCGACGACGATCCACAGGCTCCTGGGGTATGGATTCGTGGAGGGACAGCCGGTCTTTAGACACGACTCCGAGAATCCCCTGGAGGGCGACGTACTCATACTGGATGAGTCGTCCATGATCGACATAGAGTTGGCCGCTCGTCTACTGGATGCAATACCGGACTCGATGCGCGTGATCTTCGTCGGAGACGCAGATCAGTTGCCTTCCGTCGGTCCCGGTAACTTCCTCAGGGATTTGATCAGGTCGAAGGCCTTACCGGTGGTGAGGCTCACCCGGATCTACCGACAGGATGAAGTATCGGACATAGTCATAAATGCTCACAGGATAAACAACGGGGAGATGCCCCGGTTTTCCTCGGGAGGGCAAAGCCACTTCGTATCCAAAGAAAAACCCGAGGGTGTATGCGCCGCCGTGGTTAAATTGGTCGACGACCTGGTAAATCGCGGACCCTACAATCTGTCGGACCTTCAGGTGCTGAGTCCCATGCATCGGGGTCCAGCGGGCGTGGCCAATCTAAACGCCGAGATTCAAGACAGGATGAATCCCTCGTCCGCTCGCAAGCCCGAGATCAAGGCTGGCGCCACGATCTATCGGCTCGGGGACAAGGTCATGTGCCTGAAGAACAACTACGAAAAGGGGCAGTACGGAGTGTTCAACGGTAACCAGGGGATCGTTGTGGACGTGCTCTCACCCGACGACGTCGATGTCGACGAGGACACCCTGGAGGTCGATTTCGACGGCGAGTTAATTTGGTATGGGCGCAGAGAACTGAACGAATTGACATTGGCGTACGCCACGACGGTGCATAAATCGCAGGGTAGCGAATACCCCGCGGTTATCGCCGTGGTGAGCCTCAGCCATTACATCATGTTGCAAAGGAACCTGCTTTACACCGCCGTGACCCGCGCCCAGAACCTGCTAACCCTGGTTGGACAGCAAAAGGCCCTGGGCATAATGATCGGTAACGACCGTGTACGCGAGCGACATTCGCGTCTCGCACAGGTCCTCGGCCGAGGAGGCTACGAGTGAGATTGCTCGGCCGCTCGTGACTTTCTTTGGGATTTTTCGCGAGCCGGGGGTCCATAGGGCTCGGTTCCGCCCCGGGGTGTTCTCGCGCATATGCGGAATACCGATCGCTCGATCTCTACGTCGGGGATCCACCCGGCCCCAGACAACTCACCCGGGAGCATTTGAACCCCTCGCAGCTACCCAGGCCGACGGGGAATCCAACGCGACGCTTTCCAAGAACCATTACGGAATTCGTTGTAGTGTGTGAATTGCGTCACTAACGGGGTTGTGATATGGTTCACATGAGGCGTGGGATTGTAGATTCTCCCCGCGGGGAAGCGGTTGACCGCTCTCGCCCGAACGCCTAGGATTGACCTGGTGAGCAACTGGCCACAGTCTTTGCGGGAGGTGACGCGATGAATGTCGATTCGACTAGGCGAAATGTAACGATGACCAGATGGGTGACGCGCACGGCCATCTTACTCGCCCTGACCCTGGCCTTTCAATTAATTGGTCTGCCGCAACCGGTCACCGGGCCGGCAGTCAACGCCATGCTGATTCTGAGTGCATTGCTGGCGGGACCGAGCTCGGGTGTGGTCATCGGATGTTTGACACCGATAATCGCCTGGCAAAGGGGCATTCTTCCGGCACCCCTGGGTCCAATGATACCGTTTATTGCCCTGGGTAATGCGGTGCTCGTATTGCTGTTCGCGTTGCTTAAGAGACGCCAGCCTTACCTGGCCATAGGCGTCGCCGCCGTAGCGAAATACGCGGTGTTGGCCACGGCGGTTAGACTGATAGTCACCGTACCACCGCCCGTCGCAGCTGCCATGGGAATTCCCCAGTTGATTACGGCATTGGCCGGCGGGGTTATCGCGCTTCTCGCCTATAGGGTATTGAGGGGCGTAATAGGAGACTGAGACTTTGGCGGATGGGACGTCACAGCGAGGCGTCCGGGGGACTGGGTCCCCAAACGGAGGGAGAGATGGGTCCCGATGCAAGATAGTAAGACGTGTCAATGCACAGGTTCCAAGGCTCGACGGTTGGCGCCGCCCACAGCGGTGTCTTCGGGCGAATATGGAACTTTCGACTCTACAGATCCCGGGGTTCTTATACCCCTTATGCAGGCCACACAGGAAGAGTTTGGGTATCTTCCCAGGGTAGAGGTTGCCCGGATCGCCGACTACCTCGGGCTCTCCGAGGCAAGGGTCTATGGGGTGGCGACCTTTTACAACCAGTTTCGCCTCGAGCCCCTGGGCAAACACTACATTCAGATTTGCAGTGGAACGGCTTGCCACGTAAAGGGAGCCTCCGAGATCTTTGCCGTCATCAGGGCGGAACTGGGCTTGGAGGATAGTAGCACCACCAAAGATGGATTATTCACCATCGATAGCGTGGCCTGTCTCGGGGCCTGCAGCATGGCACCCTTGGTCAACGTAAACGACGAGTTCCACGGCCATATGACGGCCCAGAAGGCCCTGAAGCTCATCAGGGATATCCGTGCGAAGGAGCGTAAGGGAGAATGAACTCCAACAAGAGAATCACCACAATAATCGTGGGCACGGGAACCTGCGGATTGGCCGCTGGGGCCCGGATCGTCCATGACTACTTCGCCGATAAGATAGCGGAGGAGCCCGAGGGCTCCTATCGCCTCAAGAAGACTGGTTGCCTCGGGTACTGCACCATGGAGCCCATAGTGGACGTCGAGTTGAGTGGGTGGCCACGTGTTTCCTTCGGTCCTGTGACCCTGGAGGGTGCGGAACTGATCTGGGATATGGTATCCGGTGGTGCCGAGCTACCGCGGGATATCGTCTTGGGAACCCACGCCGACGCCGAGGGGATTCACGAACTCCACGACATACCGACCCTTTGGGAGACGCCGTTTTTCCGCCACCAGAAGAGATTGGTTCTCAAAAACTCCGGCATAATCGACCCCGAGTCCTTGGACGAGTACCTCGAGTCCGGCGGGTATCGGGGCTTGAAGCGGACCGTCGAGATGACTCCCCGGGAAGTAGTAGATGAAGTCAAAGAATCCGGGTTGCGAGGCCGCGGTGGTGCGGGATTCCCGACGGGGTTGAAATGGCAGTTCGCCCACGATGCACCCGGCGACCAGAAGTACATCATCTGCAACGCGGACGAGGGCGACCCCGGAGCCTTCATGGATCGGTCGATCCTCGAAGGAGATCCCCACGCTGTCATCGAGGGCCTCGCCATAGCCGCCTACGCCATCGGGGCATCCAAGGGTTACATCTACTGCCGTGCGGAGTATCCGTTGGCCATTCGCAGGCTTACCGATGCCATCGAGCAGGCCGAGGAGGCGGGTTACCTGGGTGACAATATCCTGGGAACCGACTTTTCGTTCGAATTGTTGATCAAGAAGGGTGCGGGTGCGTTCGTCTGCGGAGAAGAAACAGCGCTCATCGCCTCGATAGAGGGCAAGCGCGGTATGCCTCGTCCGCGTCCTCCGTATCCGGCTCAATCGGGGCTTTGGGGTAAGCCCACCAACATCAATAACGTCGAAACCATTGCTAACGTACCCTTTATCCTCGCCGATGGCGCCGAGGCATTCCGCAAGCATGGTACGGAGAAAAGCCCCGGAACCAAGGTTTTCGCCTTAGCCGGTAAGGTCAAGCGCAGTGGGCTCGTCGAGGCGCCGATGGGCATGACCTTGAAGGAAATTATTTTCGACATCGGTGGTGGAGTCCAGGGAGACAAGGAATTCAAGGCCGTCCAGATAGGTGGGCCCTCCGGTGGCTGCCTTCCGCGGGAATTGCTCGATACCAGGGTGGACTACGATTCCCTCATCGAAGCTGGAGCCATGATGGGATCCGGTGGAATGGTAGTGATGGACGAGGATACGTGCATGGTCGATGTGGCCAAGTTCTTCCTCGAGTTCACCGCCTCGGAATCCTGCGGGAAGTGCCTCCCCTGTCGGGAAGGCGTCGCCAGGCTCAAGGAGACGCTCAACAGCATCGTCAAGGCGCATCGCGATGAGTCTCCCGAGGAGAGCCTGCTCCGCTTCCAGGGCGTCACCATGATGGAGGAACTGGCCGGAGTAATCCAAGATAGCGCTGCGTGCGGCCTGGGGCAGACGGCTCCCAATCCCATCTTGAGTACTCTCAAGTATTTTCGCGACGAGTACGATGCACATGTCTTCGAGCGTCGCTGCCCGTCCGGGGTATGCACCGCTTTGCTCGAGTATTACATTGATCCGGAGCTTTGCACCGGGTGCGGTCTGTGCGTACGCAAATGTCCCGACGACGCCATTCTCGGCGAGAAGCGTCATCCTCATTACATCTCCACCGAGAAGTGCATCAGCTGCGGTACTTGTAGACAGTTTTGTCCCTTCGGGGCCATCAAGGTAAGGTAGGGGGAGAGACCTATGCCGAAGATAAACGTGACAGTAAACGGCCGCCCCGTGGAAATCGAACAGGGCGCCACCATCCTCGATGCTGCCAAGCTGGCGCAGGTTAAGGTTCCAACGCTGTGCCACATCGAGGGTCTCGAGCCCACCGGATCCTGCCGCATCTGTTCGGTGGAAGTCGAGGGTCGTCGTACCCTGGTTCCGTCGTGCGCGGAGCCGGCGACCGACGGAATGGAGATCAAGACTAATACGCCCCGGGTCTTAACCGCTCGCCGGCAAATGCTGCAATTGCTGTTGGCGAACCACCCGGATGATTGTCTCTATTGCATGAGGGCTGGAGATTGCGACCTCCAGCAACTGGCCCAGGACGCCGGTATCCGCGAGCGAGCCTGGCGCCGTGGCGAACACAGGAGCCACCCCGTCGACCGCAGCAGCCCGAGTGTCGTAAGGGATCCGGAAAAGTGCATCCTTTGCGGTAAGTGCGTGAGGGTTTGCGATGAGATACAGGGAGTTTCGGCCATCGATCACGCCGGTCGAGGGTTCGACAGCTACGTTTTACCGGCTTTCGACGACGAACTGGCTTCCACCGTATGCGTCAACTGCGGCCAGTGCGTCGCGATATGCCCGACGGGTGCCCTGGTGGAACGCAGCGACTTGAGTAGGGTTTGGAGATACCTTGCGGACGAGTCCCTGGTCACCGTCGTGCAGACCGCCCCGGCGGTACGTGCAGCTCTTGGCCTGGTTTACGGCTTCTCCGGAAAGGATGCGGAGGAGCGCATGGCGACCGCCCTGAAGCAGATGGGCTTCGATCATGTCTTCGATACCCAATACTCAGCGGATCTTACGATCATGGAAGAGGGTTCGGAACTGCTGAAGAGGATCCAGGACGGTGGACCGCTACCGCTCATAACTTCCTGTTCTCCGGGATGGATCAAGTTCGCCGAACACTTCTACCCGGAATACCTGGATAATCTATCGACCTGCAAGTCTCCGCAGCAGATGCTTGGTGCCATGGCAAAGACCTACTGGGCCGAGAAGATGGACATCCCCCCGGAGAGTATCCGGGTAGTGTCGGTCATGCCGTGTACGGCCAAGAAGTTCGAGGCGGAAAGACCGGAGATGGAGACCTCCGGCGGCAGGGACGTCGATGCCGTCATTACGACCCGCGAACTGATTCGCGCGTTCGCCGAGATGGGATTGGATTTCGACACTGTCGAGCCGGGCGAGTTCGATAACTTCCTCGGTTCATCAACCGGTGCCGGTGCGATATTCGGAGCCACTGGAGGCGTGGCCGAGGCCGCGCTGAGAACGGTCTTTAATCTGCTGACCGGAGAAAACCCCGGTCCGGAAGATTTCTCCGCCGTTCGAGGGTCGGATGGCGTCAAGGAGATAGAATTGACCTTGCCGGATGGTTCGACGGTCCGCGGCGCAGTAACCCACGGCTTGGGTAACGCCAGGCGCCTGATGGATCAAGTTGCCGCCGGCGAGAAGGAATATGCCTTCGTGGAGATCATGGCCTGCCCCGGCGGTTGCGTCGGCGGTGGAGGTCAGCCCTACGGTGCGGACACCCGGAGAACCGCCGAGCTGGCGGGCGAGTTGTACAAGATCGACGAGGAACGGGTCATACGGTTCTCCCACGAGAATCCCGAGGTGCAGCGCGCCTACGAGGAATATCTCGAGGAGCCCCTGAGCCATAAGAGCCACGAGATCCTACACACGCACTATCGCGGTCGGAAAAAGTATACGTCGGAAGACGACGATCGCAGCTAGATACAAGGTTCCGAAGGAGGGCCGAGGATGAGCGGTGGCGTCATATTCACCTCTCCAGACAAATGCAGGCGGTGCTACTACTGCGTGCGGGAATGTCCGGTCAAGGCCATTCGAGTCATCGGTGGCCAGGCAGAAGTCGTGGACGATCTCTGCATTGCCTGCGGAACATGCCTAAGGGTGTGTCACCAGGAGGCCAAGGCCTACCGGGACGATGTTCCGTCCCTCGAGGAAATGCTCGCGGGGGACAGGCCGGTAATCGCCGTCCTCGCGCCCTCCTTCGTAGCAGCGTTCGACGACTACCGGCCCGCGCAGGTGATCGCCGGGCTGGCCGAGCTGGGCTTCGATGCGGTCGTCGAGGTCGCCTATGGAGCCGAACTCGTCGCGGACGCGTACGCAGAATTCATGCAACGATTCGAGCGGGGCGAGGATGTGGGCGTAGAGGCCCCGTTCATCTCGACTCCGTGCCCGGCCGTCGTTAATTTCGTGGAAAAGCATCACCCCGAGTTAATGTCACACATGATTCCGATAGTATCGCCCATGGTAGCCCTGTCTCGCTATCTCAAGAAGAGAGCCGAAGAACAGGGCGAACCGGAACCCTACATCGCCTTCTTCGGCCCATGTACCGCCAAGAAAGCCGAAGTGGATTGGGGTCTGTCCATGGACGGCGATCCCGAAATAGCCGTGACATTCCGCGATCTCGCCCAAATGCTCGCGGATGCCGGACTGGATCCGACATCACTGGATGACAGGGAATTCGATCCGCCGCGGGCTTCACTGGCGAGGCTTTTCCCCGTTTCGGGTGGTCTGGTCAAGTCCGCAGCGCTGTCGGCTGATTTGCTGGATGATAGTATCCTGGTCGCCGAGGGCAAAGAAGATGTCGAAGACGTCGTGCACTCCCTGTCCAAGGGGAACGTGGATTACTCTTTCGTCGATCTGCTCTTTTGCGAAGGCTGCATAAACGGCCCCGTCATGGATTCCGATTTGTCCCTGATGGAGCGCATGGAAAAGGTCGTGAAGTACACCAGGGAGAATCTGGCCTCCGCTGGGTCCCGGGGAGAAGACCTGGAGAAAGCACCAGAAGGGCTCACCCTCGCGCGTAGATTCCGTCCCAGGGGAACCACCATGCCTTTGCCCGACGAGATGGAGATCACCCGCATCCTCAAGAGAGTCGGCAAGCACGAACCGGCCGATGAACTCAATTGTGGGGCCTGTGGATATCCGACCTGCCGTGAGAAGGCCATCGCGGTGTACCAGGGATTGGCCGAACCCGAGATGTGTCTGCCCTACATGGTGGAGCAGTTGGAGGAAGCCCTCGGGGAACTGGAGTACTCCTACAGGGAACTTCACACCACCTACGATAAGCTGCAGGAAACGCAGGAGGAACTGGTTCAGGCGGAGAAGCTATCATCGCTCGGGCAGCTTTCCGCCGGCGTGGCGCACGAGCTGAACAATCCCCTCGGGGGAATACTCCTATACGCGGACCTGATCCGGGAAGAAGAAGTGCCCGGGGAGGTGCAGGATTACGTCGTCACCATACGCCGGGAGGCCGCGCGTTGCAGGGACATCGTTACCGGGCTTTTGAACTTCGCCCGCCAGTCCCGGGTCCAAAAGGAACACGTGCCCCTAAACGCGTATGTTAAGAATGTAGCCCGGGACTTTTCCAGGGGGCTACCGGAAACGGCGACTCTGGATATGGACCTCGACGCGGACGATGAAGTCGAAGTGGAACTGGATCCGGGTCAAATGCGGAGGGTATTGATCAACCTGTTGAATAACGGCCTCGACGCCATAGAAGGTCGAGGACGAGTCCAATTGTCGACGCGCTACTTGGAGTCCAGCGACGAAGTCGTCATCACCATAGAGGATGATGGCGTAGGGATTTCCGAATCCAACATGTCCAGGGTGTTCACGCCCTTCTTTACCACTAAGGAACCTGGCAAGGGCACGGGCCTGGGCATGCCGATAGCTTACGGTATCGTGAAGATGCACCGCGGATCTATACAGGTGCAATCGGAGGAAGGTGCGGGGACCAAGGTGGTCATAACCATACCTCGACGTTCGGCGCCGGATCCGACGCTCGAGCTCTTGGGCGAAGATCGCGGTCAGCCGCTACAGTCGGGATAACGCACTCGACTCCATGTCCGCTTAAACCGGGAGGAAAGGGAGGTCTTACACCATGAAGAGGATCCTCTTGATCGACGATGATGCCGACTTCATCGCCGTCAACGAAAAAAGGCTAACCGACGCCGGCTACAGCGTTACAAGTGCCTACAATGGTGAAGAGGGTGTGGAGAAGGCCCGCGCGCAAGAGCCCGATGTGGTGGTGCTCGACGTGATGATGACCACCCCCGACGAAGGTTTCGAGGTCGCCAGGAAGCTGCGCAACGACGCCCGAACGAAGCACACTCCCATCGTAATGTTGACGGGCATCAACGTGTCCGAGTACCAGCTTCCAAAGGCCCTCGGCGATTACGACAAAGATCCCACCTGGAATCCCGTCGACGTGTTCTTGGACAAACCTGTTACCGCGGAAAAACTTTTGAATACCATCGCAGAAGTGGTGAAATAGCTCCGGAGGTGCGATAATGGCCCGTATTTTGATGGTCGACGACGACGCAGATTTCCTGGAAGTTCAGTCCCGCGTGCTGGATCGCGGAGGGCACGAGGTAGCCACGGCCCACAATGGATCCGAGGCCCTGGACCTCCTGGGGAAGGATTCGAATTTCGACCTCGTGATTCTCGATTTGATGATGGATCAAAGTGATGAAGGTTTCACCCTGGCGCACAGGGTCCGGTCACTACTGGGAGACGGTGCCAGCATCATGATCCTCACCGGTGTTCGCCGCGCCCACGACCTGGGCTTCGACCTGGATTCGCCCGCGGGAAGAAAGTGGATCGATGCGGACGATTTCGTCGAGAAACCGATCTCGGCGGATGATCTGCTGGAACGAGTGCGCCGACTGGTGGAGTAGCAGTTAACCCTTCCACCTTGAGGGAGAGGGTTTTGCCTAGGGGGTAAACTATTGAGTCCGGACCAAGGGCAATCGGGGGCGTCTTTCGAAGAGACGCCCCGAATAATCGTAATGGACGATGAAGAATCCATCCGGCTGGGTTGCGAGAAAGTCCTGACCAGGGAGGGGTTCGAGGTCGTCGTGGCCGCTGACGGCTCCTCGGGATGGGAAATGCTCCAAGAAGACGAGTTCGACCTGGCATTGATCGACCTCAAGATGCCCGGAATCGACGGCATGAACATCCTCAAGTTGATGGGAGAGAACCTCCCCGACGTCGTAGCCATCGTTATCACAGGTTATGCCTCCTACGAGACCGCGGTCGAGACCGTCAAACTCGGAGCCTACGATTACATTCCCAAGCCCTTCACCCCCGACGAGTTGCGCAACGTCGTTCGGCGCGGACTCGAGCGCCGCTTCCTGCGACTCAGCAACCGTCGATTGCGCGAGGAACGCGAACGTTTCCTCCTCGACCTAACCGAAGAACGTAGCCGTCTCATGACGATCCTGAGGGCAATGTCCGACGCGGTCCTGGTCGCGAACCGCCGCGGTGAGTTGGTGCTCGCCAACCCGGCCGGTCTCGAGTGGATCAACGATGGCGAGGATCCCGATCCCTCCGATGTACCCGAAATATCCGGTTCCGTCACCCACGAAGAAATAGCGGGTCTCGTGGAACGGATCGAGAACGATCCCGATCTGGAGGGTTGCGACGCCGAGATCGAGACGGAGGATGACAGGTATTTCCATGCCGCGGCGACGGCCGTCAGAGACGACGAGGGCGGCTACCTCGGAGTAGTGATCGTGCTCCGCGACATCAGTGAGCGCCGTGAAATCGAGAAGATGAAATCCGCTTTCGTTCGAATGGTGTCCCACGAGCTCCGATCTCCTCTCGCGGCCGTTCAGGGCTATCTCGAGCTCCTGGTAGGTGGCGATGTCGACGGAGAGGATGCGGACAGGATGCTTCGACGCTGCAATAGCCGCGTTGAGGCCCTGCAGCAGATGATCAACGACCTCCTCGATTTGTCCCGCATCGAAAGCGGGACGGTGCAACGCGAATTGAGACCTTGCGATCTGGGAGAGATCCTCGATGAGATCGTGCAGCTGCAACGCGGCGCTGGCATAGAGCGCGGTATCGAGATATCCCTGGATGTCCGAGGCGAATGCCACGTCGTCGCTGACGCTCGCGAGGTCGAGGAAGTCTTCACCAACCTGATCTCCAACGCGGTGAAATATAATCGCGATGGAGGCAAAGTCGAAGTCGTGGCGGAACGCCATGACGACAAGGTCTCCATCAGCGTAAGTGATACTGGCATAGGGATGAAAGAGGAGGCCGTCGAGAACATATTCGAGGAGTTTTTCCGGGTTCGCAATTCCGAGACTGCTAGCGTTACCGGTACCGGGTTGGGTCTCGCCATCGTAAAGCGCTTGGTTGATTCCTACGACGGTGATATCCAGGTGGAAAGCGTCCCCGGTGAGGGCTCCACGTTCACGGTGACACTGCCGGCGCGTCCCGAATAGGATGGTATTTCGATTGGAGGAGATCGCTTGAGCGTCGTATACCTAAACGGGCAATTCCTGCCCGAAGAAGAGGCTAAGATTTCGCCCGAGGACCGTGCCTTTCTTTTCGGTGACGGCATCTACGAGGTCGTGAGAGTTTACGGGGGCCGGGTGTTTTGCGAGGATGACCACCTGCGCAGACTGCGCTTTGGAGCCGACGAGCTCGACCTCGAGGTGCCCTTTTCGGATGGGGAGTTTGGGGATATCGTGGGGCACCTCCTCGAAGCGAACGATCTCGACGAGGCCATGATCTATCTCCAATTGAGCCGAGGCGCGCAGCCTAGGGATCACTGTTTTCCCGCGGAATACGCACCCACGGTATACGCCAACGCCCGCCCGGCTCGTCCCCCCTCGAGAGAAATCATCGAGCGCGGAGTGACGGCGATCACGCATCCCGATATCCGGGGTGGTTTGTGTTATGTGAAGACCACCGCCTTGCTGTTCAATTGTCTGGCGGCGACGCGGGCCGCGGCCGAGGGTGCTTTCGAAGCCCTCCTGGTTCGCCAAGGTTTCGTGACCGAGGCCACCGCGCGATCCGCTTTTTGCGTCATCGACGGCACCATATACACGCACCCATTGGCGAATATCCTGCCGG
>SLGS01000192.1 GCA_007136565.1 Clostridia bacterium
CCACGGCATCCAGCACTCCTCGCCCCAGGTAACGCTGCGCATCACCGTCGCGCAATTCCCGCGCCTCGCGGGAACCGGTGCTGGCACCCGAGGGCACAGCGGCCCGCCCGACGACACCACCGGCCAACGTTACCTCCACTTCCACAGTGGGGTTGCCCCGGGAATCCAGGATCTCCCGGCCCAAGACGTCGACTATTTCACTCCCTGCAACCATCCAACACATCTCCCCTCGAAGTTTCCCCGGGCGATCCGGCCGCGGCAAACAAACATTCGCCGGTCATCGCACGGGGCACGGGTATACCCATGATTCGCAGGATCGTCGGCGCCACGTCGATCAATCCCCCACCATCGCGAAAGCGCAGGGATCCTTCCCGGTGAAACTCCCGGCCCACGAGGAAGCAGGGAACCTCCCCGCTGGTGTGAGCCGTGTGTGGTCCGACCTCGTTGATCATCTTCTCGGCATTGCCGTGATCGGACAGGATCACGGCGACTCCACCGACGGAGTCCAGGATCTCGAGGAAACGACCCAATTCGCGATCCACGGTCTCGACGGCGCACACGGCGGCATCGAAATCCCCCGTGTGTCCCACCATATCCGGGTTGGCGTAGTTGACCACTATGAGGTCGTGTCGCCCGCCCTCGAGGACCTCGACGAGACGATCCGTAACCGCTTCGGCGCTCATCTCGGGGCATTCGTCGTAGGTCGCGACCCCCGGGGACGGAACCATAACCCTATCCTCCCCGGGAAACGGTTCCTCGCGGCCTCCGTTTAGGAAATATGTCACGTGAGCGTACTTCTCCGTCTCCGCGAGACGCAACTGGGCTCGACCGGATTCACTGACCGCCTGCCCCAGGGTCGCATCGATCTCCTGGGGTTCGAAGGCCGCCGGGCAATCGAAGGTCGGATCGTATCGCGTCATGGTGATCAAGCGGGCGGGTCCCCGTAGCGGCGTGGTATCGACTTCGGCGACCCGGGGGCGAAGCAGGGCATCGGCCAACTGCCTCATCCTATCGGCCCTGTAGTTGAAGGTTATGAAAGCATCACGGGGCTCGATTCCCGGGTATCCCCCGAGCACCGTCGGCAGGACGAATTCGTCGCTTTCGCCCGCCGACAACCACGTCTCGGCGGCTTCGATGGCACCTCCTGCGGGGCGACCCTCGCCCCGTAGGATGGCCGCCAGGGCCAAACCCAGTCGATCCCATCGATGATCGCGATCCATCCCGTAGTACCGGCCCGAGATGGTGGCCAGGCGATGGTCGGGGGATCGGACGAGTTCCTCGTCGAGGCTCTCCAGGTAGTCGGAAGCCGTCCCCGGGGAGACGTCGCGTCCGTCGAGGAACGCGTGCACGGCAACCCTGCCCACCGCGCGCCTTCGGGCCATGGTCAACAGGGCGCGTAGGTGGGCGATATCGCTGTGAACGCGCCCGTCGGAGAGCAATCCGAGGAGGTGCAAAGTGGAACCGTTACTGCGAACTTCGTCCATCAGCTCCGATAGCGCGGGGTTTTCGAAAAAGGAGCCGTCGGCGATGGCGCGATCTATTCGAAGTCCATCCTGCAGCACCGGCCGGCCCGAACCCAGGTGCAGATGTCCGACGTTGGAGGCGCCCATCTCACCCGGAGCCAGTCCCACCGCCTCGCCGCTGGCACGGAGCGTCCCCCCAATGTACGTGCGATCCACGAAGCACAGGTTCGGGACGCGGGCTGCCCGCAGGGCGTTGCCCTCGACATCACCGGATAGTCCGAGCCCATCGATAATCGTGAGTACGACGGGTCCGCCGGGCATTGCGAGTTCCACGGGCGGCGCGTCCTCCATCAGTCTTGCTCCCCGCCCAGTGCCTCTACGGCCCGGACTATCGCGTTGAAGGAATCGGCGGAAGTGCTCGCGCCGCCCACCAGTACGCCGTCCACCGAGGGGAACTCGAGGAAATCCCCGACATTGTCCGCTTTGACGCTTCCTCCGTAGACCACCCTAATGCCCTCGGCGGTCCAGGGATCGAAGATCTTCGCCAACTCCTGGCGGATGAGACCCGTGATCTCCCGGACGATGGGCGGATCAGCCGCCTCACCGGTGCCGATGGCCCAGACCGGCTCGTAGGCGACCACCAGGCGCTCGGCCCAGGGGTAATCCTTTCCAAGTATCTCGGGAAGGTCCGCCAGCGGCCGGTGGATCTGTCGCTCGATGGTCTTCCAGCCGCCGTCGGGCCCGGAGCGCGACTCTTCACCTATGCACAAGACAACCCTGAGTCCCGAGTTCAAGGCCGCGAGGAACTTCCTCGCCACCCTATCGTTGTCGTCGCCCAGGTATCGGCGGCACTCGGAATGTCCCACCAGGGTGTATGTTGCCCCGGCCTCGGTCAGCATCGCGCCGGACACACCGGAGGTATAGGATCCCTCCGTCTGCCAGTGACAATCCTGTCCCCCGACGGCCAGGTCCAAATCCGAGACCGCGCGACACACCGACTCCAGCTGCGTATACGAGGGGAATATCACGACTTCCACATCTTTACCCCCGACCACGTCTTCGGCCAGATCCCGGGCCTTGGAACCGGGAACGCTCATCTTCCAGTTCCCCCCGATCCACGGCGTGCGCTCTCCCGTTCCGGTTCGCTCCAACAGTGCTATGGCCGGCAGGGTATCCCCGGCGAGATATTGCAGCGCGGCTCCTCCGCCGGTCGAAACGTGGTCCACTTCGTTCGTCAGGTGTAGTTTCGTGAGCATCTCGACGGATTCCCCGCCCCCGACAACCGACTGCGCACCCGAGGCCGAAGCGACGGCTCTCGCGATGGCCTCGGTTCCCCGCGAGAAGGTCGGGATCTCCATTACGCCCATGGGTCCGTTCCAAAACACCGTCTTCGCGGCCGAGATCCGGGACGTATATCGCGCCACGGTCCTGGGTCCGATGTCCACGATGCTCCAACCCCGCGGTACCGAGCCCGTATCCACGACTTCGGTCGTCGCCGATGGGGATATGGTGTTGGCCACCACTACATCCAGTGGCATGAGGAGATCCACGTCCTTGCGGCTGGCCTCGGCGATTAGGCTTTTCACCTCGGAAACCATGTCGGGTTCCGCCAGGCTGTTCCCGACGGAGTGCCCCATGGCCAAGAGGAATGTATTCGCCAGTCCTCCCCCGAGGATCAACACGTCGACCTTGTCCAGCAACCGGCGACACACCGATAACTTGTCCGAAATCTTCGCGCCACCGAGTACAGCGACGTAGGGCGGCTTGGGCTCATCGCGAAGCTCCCTGAGCGCCGATATTTCCCGATGCATCAGCAAGCCCGCCACGGCGGGGAGCTCCCGGGCGACACCGTGGGTGGATGAGTGCGCGCGATGGGCGGTCCCGAAAGCGTCATTGACGAACACATCACCCAGGGCGGCCAATTCCCGGCTGAACTCTATGTCGTCGCCCTCTTCGCCGGGATGAAACCGCACGTTCTCGAGCACCAGAACTCCCCCCTCGGGGAGTTCGTCGATGGTTCTCCGCACCCGGGCCCCGACGATTTCCTCCGCCAAGGGGACATCCACCCCGATCAACTCCCCCAGGCGACGTGCGACCGGCGCCAGGCTCAACCGGTGAACCCGCTGTCCCCCGGGCCGCCCCAGGTGGCTCATCACCACGATGCGGGCCCCCTGGGATCGCAGGTACTCGATGGTGGGCAGCGCCTCCCTGATCCTGGTGTCGTCGGAAATGGAACCGTCGGTACCCATGGGAACGTTGAAGTCGACGCGCAGCAAAACCCTGCGTCCCCGGACGGCTACGTCTTTTACGTTAACAATATCCACGATAAGTCCTCCCTCGGCGCCCTCGAGCGTTCCTCAACCGATGCTCTGCCCGATCAAGGCGGAAAGTTCTACCAGGCGTGTCGCATATCCCATTTCGTTGTCGTACCAGGCGACGACCTTGATGAGCCGACGATCCACCACCTGGGTCAGGCCCAAGTCCACGGTGGCGGAGGCCGGGGATCCCAGGAAGTCCGAGGACACCAGGGGCTCTTCGGTGACGGCCAGGATACCGTCCATGGCCCCGGCGGCGGCTCCTTTGAAGGCCTTATTGATCTCCTCCACCGTGGTCTCGCGACCGGGTACCGCGGTCAGGTCCAATAGAGAGACCGAGGGCAGGGGAACCCGAACGGAAAAACCGTCGAGCCGACCGCGCATCGCGGGGAGAACTTCGCCCACGGCGACTGCGGCCCCTGTAGTGGTGGGCACCACGTTGGCCGCCGCGGCGCGAGCCCGGCGGAGATCCTTGTGGGGACCATCGATCAATTGCTGATCGGCGGTGTACGCGTGGACCGTATTCATCAGTCCGCGTTCCACCCCGAGCAACTCGTCGAGAACTCTCACGACGGGGGCGAGGCAATTCGTCGTGCACGACGCGTTGGAGATGACGTGGTGCCGGTCGGGGTCGTAATCGCCGTCGTTTACCCCGAGGACCACCGTTATGTCTGGCCCCTTGGCGGGGGCGGAAATGACTACCTTCTTGGCCCCTCCTTCGAGATGGCCCGCAGCGCCCTCGCGGTCGCGGAAGACTCCCGTGGACTCGATGACGACATCTACCCCGGATTCACCCCAGGGAATATCCGCGGGATTTCGTTCGGAACTAAAACTTATCCTCTCCCCCTCGACGAGGAGATCGTTCCCGTCGACCTCGATCTCGCCGGGAAAGCGCCCGTAAGCCGTGTCGTACTTCAACAGATGTGCAAAGGCCTCGACGTCGAAAAGATCGTTTACCGCCACGACCTGCACATCGGGGTTCCCCAGGCTCTGGCGAAGTACCATGCGCCCGATTCGCCCGAAGCCATTGATCCCAACCTTCGTCACTTGATTCAGCCTCCTTAGATTTTGCCCCCGGAGTCGTCCAATCCGGGCTATGCCCCCGGATTGGCGCCAACCAGGTTGATGTTGACCTCTCGCACCGGTAGCGAAGTCATTTCCTCTATGGCATCCTTTACCCAAACCTGCGCCTTGCGAAAGCGGGGACCGGTGGCCTCCTTGGGATCCACCGAGCAGATAAGAGTCAGGATCACCCCGCCGTCCACCTTGCGGATCACCGGGGGTATGACGAGGCGAAGTCCCCGGAAATCCTCCACGGCTTGCGAGGCTATGGCGGCGACCACCCGGTCCGCTATGAAGAATCGTCCCAGCGTGCTGTAGGTGGGTCTCACCACCGATTTTTCGATGACTACCGGCTTCCGCAATACTCCCCCCTGGTAAAGCAACCGCAGGGGATTGATTATGTACCCGACCAGGGTCTTGGTAACCTCTAGGGTCGGAACGGGGATCACGTGTTCTCCCCGGTTGCGCCGCGCCTTTAGGGCTTCCGCTATGTCCTCCGACGAGGCTACATCTTCGATATTGACCCACGCGGAAACCGAAGGCAACTGCAAAGCGTTGACGATTCGAATGATCATCTCCCGCGATGTCCCGAGAATTATGATTTTCCCGGGTCGCTCCGCCTCGATGATTCGGCGAACGGAGATGGCGTGCTCGGGATCGTCGAAGATAGCCCGTCGGACCGCTGCGACCTTGGTCTTTTCCGCCTTGGCGGATTGTCCGGCCAATATCTTGTCCGCGCGAATGAACAACCCGTCATCGATGATGTAGGGTGTTCCCATTTCCCCGGCCACCACCAGGGCTCGCTGGCTCTTGCCGGTACCGCTGGATCCAACCAGGGCTATCGTTTCCACATTCTATCCCTCCTCGGGCAACAGGGCCGTCCTGTAGGTCCTGACCGCCCTGTGCTCATCATCGTAACCCGCATCGGACAGGTCGCGGGCAATATCGTCCAATTCCTGCGGGCTAAACAGCCTCCCGACGTGGGGACGCACGACGAGGGCGGCGTCCGGTTCGGATTCCAGCACGAGTCTCCACTGGCGAGCTCCTCCGACGTGATCCCCCTCCTTGAGCTGGAGGGCCCCACGGGCGAAGGTGGTGCCCAAATGCCCCCTGGGAGCGGCCTTGCGGGCCTTCTCCAGGAGATCTCGACACCGGTCCTTCCATCCCGCCTCCAGGGCCACGAGTGCCGCGCGATAGTAGCGGGAAGCCGGATCCTGGGATCCGCTCACCTTCAGTTGCTCCTCGATGGCGCGCTCGTAGTCCCCCGACTCCTGCAGCACGGCCGCTCGGACGGTGTGGAAGCGATCGGAATAGTATTCCCGCAGCGCTTCGGGAGCCTCCTCCACGGCTTCGAGCCCATCGCTCCATCGACCCAGTGCGGCCTCGAGATCGTCCCTGATGTAGGCCGCCTGCCCCAGGTTGAAGTGTGCATCCGGGTTCTGCGGCTCGTCGTCGAGAACCCCCGCCCACTCTTGTTCTGCCCCGTCGAGATCACCGCGCCGGGCGAGAATTTCCCCCAGGTTAACGCGCGCCCTGGTATCGGAGGGATCCATCTGGATGGCCTCGCGCATGAAGCGCTCCGCCTCGTCCAACTCCCCGAGGACCAGCAACGCCAGGGCCGCATTGGTCCGGGGCACCGTACTCTTGGATCCCTTCTTGATGGCCTCCCGGGCGGCACCTATGCACTCTTCGTATCTACCGGCGTCCAGATATGCGGCGCAAAGATTGTGCTGGGCCCGCAGATCGTCGGGGTCATCGGCGATGATCCTTTTCCAAATCTCTATAGCCCCTTCTGCGTCTCCCTTGCCGACGTGAGCCTCGGCCAGGGTGTGATAGACCTTGGGGCTCACCGGTGGTATCTCGGCGGCGCGATCGAGCAGCTCTATGGCCTTGTCCCAATGGCCCGAAGCAGTGTGCACCCACCCCAGGAAGTACAGGGCCCGGGAGTGATTCGGTTCCCGCTCTACTACCTTCTCCCAGTTCCTTTGGGCCTTGTCCAATTCCCCCAGCTCGGCCAGCGCGACGGCCAGCAGGTGACGCGCGTTGGTCAAGTCCGGTTGGAGCACCAGGGCTTGTTCGAACGCAGCGATGGCATCCCGGTGGTCTCCTTTTTCCATGTATACGACGCCGAGATCATGGTGAAGTGCGGCGTTCCTGGGATCCGCCTTTACGGCGGACAGGTACTGCGACAACACCTCATCGATATCCCTCGGCGTTCCACCTCGGCGTTCTTCGTCCTTGGACAAAAAAGACAACTCCCCTCAACTTCGCGTGCGACTGGGTTCATTCTTCCCCGCAGAACCCGGTACTTCCTTTGGTGCCGCCACTTCCAAACCCGCACGCACCAGTGCAGCGGCGGTGGTACCCGGCCCCCGCACCCGGCGCCCGGAGAAACTGCCGTCGTAATGCCAGTCGGTCCCGCAGGAGGGACTACCCTCGGCGAGGACCGCCCGCTCACAACCTGTAATCCGGGCGACGCGCACCGCCTCCCGGGCGCCCCGGAGAAAGGCGTCAGTGACGTCGCGCCCCTTGCGGGAGAAGACCCCGGCGCTTCCATCGAGCACGTCGAATCCCGTCCCGCCGATTATTTCAGCCGGTACCCGGGGAGTCGGCAAGCCTCCCAGTTGCTCCGGGCAAACCGGCACCGGGATCTCTCCTGCGGCGGGAAAGCCCCTCGGCAACTTGGCCCGCCTGTCGCACCCGTCGAAGGCGCACCGCACCCCCAGGAGGCAGGCGCTGTAAAGCACTCGCTCGCTCACAGCCGATACGCCCTCGGGCGTCGATCTGCAAGGCACGGCAGCAACCGCCTGGCCGCCGACACCGATGCGAAATCGACGTCCGCCAGCACGACCTCGGCCCCTTGTCCGCCCTCGGCCACGACGCCACCGTCGGGCGCCACCACCAAAGATCCCCCCGCGAACTCGTCCGGGCCACCGACTCCAACCCTATTGGTGGCGACTACGTAACACTGATTCTCCACGGCCCTGGCGATCAGAAGCGAGCGCCAATGTGCAGCGCGCGCCGCGGGCCACTGGGCCGGGACCATCATCAGTTGGGCCCCATCGATGAAGAGGTTGCGCGCCAGCTCGGGGAAGCGCAGATCGTAACATATGAACACTCCCGCCGGGATTCCGTTCATATCGAAGGCCGCACATTCTTCCCCCGCCACCATGTGCACATCCTCGTCCATCAGGCCAATGAGGTGGACCTTTCGGTAGCGGTGAACGAGCCGTCCGCACGGATCGAATACCGGGGCGCAATTGAAGACCCCGCGGGGCGTGGCCTCCGGCAGAGAACCTCCCACGATCCACATACCGAACTCGGCGGCGGCGCGAGAGAGTTCCCCCGGGGGACCCTCCTTACCGTCGATGTCCCACGCGAAGGAGTTGGCGTCGCGCGGGCCCGGGTATCCCGGTCCCTCGCGCCAAACGTAACCGGCATTCCAAAGCTCCGGCAAGACGGCGAGATCCGCGCCCGCATGAGCGGCCCGGGCTAACCCTCGCCGGGCCGCCTCGAGATTGGTCTTTTCGTCTCCCGCCACCACATCCATTTGAACCAGGGCGATCCTCACTCGATTCCCTCCTTAGCAAATCCTCGGTAACGGGTCACCCCTGAGGGGTCCGAGCCTCCGCGTACCCCCCAGCGGCGTGCGCAGGCGCACGGCTCCACCCTCTTCGCCCACCGAGCCCACCACCGCGGGTTCCCAGGGGCCCTCCGTCGAGGCGATGATCTCGAGGGCCCTAGCGGACATCGACTCCTCGACCACCAACAGGGCCTGGCCCTCGCACGCCAGGTAGAGGGGATCGAGGCCCAGCATTTCCGTTGCCGCACGGACGCCGGTCCTGACGGGAAGGGCCATCTCTTCGAGTAGCAGGTCCCTTCCCGTCCCCCGGGCCACCTCGTCTAGGGCCGTGGCGATACCCCCGCGGGTGGGATCCCTCATGAAACGCAGGCCGTCACCCAGGCCTTCGAGGAGCCTCCCGGTGAGGGGCCAAAGGGGAGCGCAATCGCTGCGGACCCGGGTATCGAAGGACAATCCGGCCCGGGTCGCCATGATGGCGACGCCGTGATCCCCGACCGGACCCGTCAGGATGAGGGCATCGCCGGCGCGAATGCGGTCAGTCCCGAGCCGGATCGCCCCCATCGTCGCTCCGACCCCGGTGGTGTTTATGTAGATTCCACCTCCAAAACCCCGCTCAACCACCTTCGTGTCGGCGGCCACTATTTCGACTCCCAACTCCCGCGCCGCCTCACCCATGGACTGGACGACGGCTTCGAGCAGGTCCAGGGACAGGCCTTCTTCCAGGACAAAACCCGCGGAAAGGTGAAGCGGCCTCGCCCCGGCCACGGCGAGATCGTTGACGGTTCCGTATATCGACAACTTGCCGATATCCCCGCCCGGAAATTGCGGCGGAGATACCACGAAGGAGTCCGTTGTCATCCAAATCTTTTCCCCGGCGGACACCAGGGAGGAGTCCCCTCCCGAGCGCAACTTCTCGTTGCCGATGCGGGGGAGGAATACATCTTCGATCAATTCCCTGGTGGCCAGGCCGCCATCACCACAGGCCAGGTCCACGATTCGCCCGTCACTCAATGCCATCAACTCCCGATCCGTACAAGTAATGGGCGGCACAGGCCCCCTCGGAAGATACCATGCACGGACCCACCGGCGATTCCGGAGTACAAGCGGATCCGAACAGGGCGCAATCTCCCGGCCGTATCCTCCCGGTCAGTACGTCGCCGCAACGACAATCCGGCGGTTCTCCCTCGTGCGCGGGAGGGTCGGCAACCAGGTTGTTCGCGTCCCGGGACGCCTTGTCTTCGCGCAGGTACATCCCGCTTCCTTCCACGGTTCCGAGGCCGCGCCAGGCGGCGTCGCCTGGGGCGAGAAATCGATTTACGATGGCGTTGGCGGCGGGATTACCCCGCTCGCCGACGACCCTGGAATACGCATTGACGACCCGGTTCTCATCGTCGATCACCATGTCCGTCAATCGCAGCAGTGCCGCGAGGAGATCCACCGGCTCGAAGCCCGCGATAACGGCGGGAATACCCGGTTCCCGGCCCAAGAAATCGAAGGACTCCCGGCCGATGACCGTGGACACGTGTCCGGGCAACACCAGTCCGTCCAGTCCCATGTCCCCCCCGCGCAACAATGCCCCCAGGGCCGGGGGTACCGTCTTCTGGAGCGATAGCACGTAGAAATTTCGCAGGCCGGATTCCTCGGCCTCCTCCAGGGCCAGCGCCAGCGCCGGCGCGGTGGTCTCGAATCCAACGCCGATGAATACCACCGATGCATCGCCGTGGGATCGGGCCAGGGCCACTGCTTGGGAGGCGGAATAGACTACCCGTACATCGGCACCCCGGCCTCGTTCCCCGGCCAGGGTGGATGCGCTGCCGGGAACGCGCATCATGTCTCCGTAGGTGCAGATCATGGTATCGGGTGTGTGCGCCAGGTGGATGGCTCGATCGATGTCGACGGTGGGGGTGACGCACACGGGACACCCCGGACCACTCCGAAGCTCCAAGTGCCCCGACAGTAGTTGTCGAAGCCCGGATCTCCCGAAGGCGTGGGTGTGCGTACCGCAAACCTCCATGAACCTCGGGGGACGACCGAACGCCTCGATCTTACGCATCAATTGCGACAGCAATCGACGCCCCAGGATCGGGTCGCGAAAATCCCTAAGCGTCTCTGCCAGGGGTTTCATCGGCTGGGTCACCGTAAGCCTCCTCGAGCAGGGCAAGGGTTTCTTCGGCTTCCTCGGGGCTGATGACACCGATGGCTATGCCGGCGTGCATCAGGACGTAATCGTCCACCCTCGCTTCCGGCACCAGGTCCAGGCGGCATTCCATGAGGTTACCCTCGATATCCACCGTTCCCGGGTAACCCAGGGATACCACCTTCGCGGGTATGGCCAGGCACACTTGTAACTCCTCCTAGGGATTCCCGATGGCGCGCACGCGTCCGACGGCCACCTGGCCGAGGGACAGCCCTCCATCGTTGGGCGGGACCTCGCCGTGGCGAATGACCCGGAAGCCATCCCCTTCCAGCAGCATCGTCGTGCCGGCCAGCAAAGTCGGGTTCTGGAACACGCCTCCACTCAATGCTACCACAGCGCAAGATGCCCTTTCACGCGACGCGCGGGCACCGGAGAGGAACATTTCTCCCAGGGTCCTCTGGAAGTCGGAGGCCAGCCTTTGCACTTCTTCCCCGGCCTCGAAACGATCGGTCAGGGCCGCCCAAAAATCCGCGAGGTCCCAGGTCAACTGCTCCCCTTCCTCGATCAATTCGAAGGGGAAAACGGTCTCCCCCCAGCCGGCGATTTCGCTCAGCTGGGCGGCGGGTTGACCGCCGTAGCTGGCCTCCAGGCAGATTCCGAGATAAGAGGAAACGGCGTCGAAAAGGCGGCCACAACCCGAGCTCATCGGGGAGTTGATCCCGGCCTCACCCGCGGCCAGGGCAACCCGTAAATCGGCGGCGTGGGGGGGGAAACGCTCGAAGAGCCGCTCCAGGGAGTCCTCTCCCAGGTAGTGGGAAAGGTTGGATGCCGCCAGGCGCAGGGGGAAGCGAATCGCCCTTTCCCCCCCGAAAAGCGGCAGGGACCGCAGCGATACCAACCTGTCGTAGCCCGAGAGGTCGCCGTGGAGTATCTCCATACCCCACAGGGTGCCGTCGGGTCCATAACCGTTACCGTCGGCGATGATGCCCAAGACCCTCTCCCCCTCGCACCCATTGTCCACGAGGCAGCTGGCCAGGTGCGCGTGATGGTGGTCCACCTCGACGCGGGTCACATCCCCATGCCGGGCGAGCTCCCGGGCAAAGCGAGTGGTGAAGTTGTCGGGATGGGAATCGTGGGCGACGACCTCGGGACGAATCTCCAGGAGTCGCGCGAAGTCCTCGAATTCCTCGGCGTAGGCGTCTTGGGCCTCTTCGAAATCCAGGTCCCCCTGGTGTTGGCTCGGAAAGGCGTAATCGCCGTCCAGGAGGCAGAACGTGTTCTTCTCCTGTCCCCCGGTACCCAGCACGGCTGGACCGGCGGGACCCCGAAACACGATCGGCCGGGGAGCGTAGCCCCGGGACCTTCGATGGGGAATGGGGTGGGGTGATTCCGACGAGTCGAAGCGCAAAACGGAGTCATCCACCCTGCGCAGGATTTCCCTGTCGTGGATCAAGAAAAGGTCGGCGGCCCCTCCTAGGCTCTTCATAGCCTCGGAGACGTCCGTGATCAGGGGCAGACCGCGGAGGTTACCGCTGGTCATCACCAGGACCCTCGGGCCGTGGCGGAACAGTACTGCGTGAAGCGGTGTGTAGGGCAGCATTATCCCCAGGGATGTCGTGCCGGGGGCGATGTTCGCCGCCAACGAAATGTCGGCGCCGCATCGCTTCTGCAAGATCACGATGGGGGCCGCCGGGGACAACAGGGCATCGCGCTCGACATCCCGGATCCGGGCGATCTCTTCGGCCACCGAGGGATCGGCTACCATCACGGCCAGCGGTCTGTGCGGACGCGCCTTCGCACGCCGGATGGCCTCGACCGCGTCGGGATTCTCGGCGTCACAGGCCAAATGAAAACCACCGAGCCCGCGGATGGCCGCCACGGCCCCTCCGGAGAGATCGCAGCCCAACCTGCGCACGGCCTCGTCGGCGGTCGCGAGCACACCTCCGGCGGGGTCCAGGAGGCTTACCCGGGGTCCGCAGGACGGGCACGCCACCGGCTGTGCGTGGAATCTTCTATCCGAAGGATCCGAGTATTCCCGGGCGCAATCGGCGCACATCTCGAAGGGGTGCATACTGGTGTGGGGCCTATCGTAGGGCAAATCGGAAATGATGCTAAATCGCGGTCCGCAGTTGGTGCAGTTTGTGAAGGGATACCTGTAGTGCCTATCCCGGGGATCGAAAACCTCCCGATAACAGTCGGGGCACGTGGATACATCCGGGGAGATCAGCAGTTCGCGGGAACCGGAGTCGTCGCTGCCTCGTATGGTGAAGTCCCGGTGACCGACGAAGTCCGTGGATCGGTGGTTCACTTCGGTGATATAGGACATCCGGGGTGCCGCGCTCACCACTTCGCAAAGGAATTCTTCGATGACGGCCCCCTCGCCCTCGAGGTGGATCTTGACGCCGCTTTTGGAATTCAGCACCCAACCGAAGAGGCCGAGATCCCGCGCGAGCCCGTAGGCGTGGGGGCGAAATCCCACTCCCTGGACTATGCCGCGGATGGTGATCTCCCGGGCCGAGGACAACGTTAACGCTCCCTCACTTCCCGGCGCAGCCAATCGTACCAGGTGTCCATCCCCTCGCCCGTGAGCGCCGAAACGGGGAAGATCTCCATATCGGGATTGATCCGGCGGATCTCGTCGGTGAACTCCTCCAACTCCAGCCCCAGAACCGGTAACAGGTCCACCTTGTTGACCAGGGCTACGGAGCAGCTGCGGAACATGGCGGGGTATTTCTCCGGCTTGTCCGACCCCTCGGTGACGCTGAGAACCATGATCCTGCGATCCGCCCCGAGCTCGAAACCGGTCGGGCATATGAGGTTACCGACGTTCTCTATCACCAACAGGTCCACGCCCTCGAGATCCATGTCGTCTATGGCTTCTCCCACCACGGGGGCGTCCAGGTGACAGGCGCCGCCGGTATTTATTTGGACCGTCTGCGCGCCGCGCGCTTCCACCCGTTGGGCATCCCTCGTGGTGTCGACATCACCCTGTATGATGGCGATCTTCATCTCGGGCAGCAGGGCATCCAGGGTCCGTTCGAGGATGGTAGTCTTCCCCGAACCCGGGGAACTCATCATGTCCACCGAGAACACCCCGGCGTCGTTGAGGCTCCGGTTGTTGATCGCGGCCGCCGCCTGGTTGTTCTCCATGACCTTCTTCATGAGCCTAACCTTGATCACGATCTCGCCCCCCCAATCGATCACTCGCCCTCGTAGCTGTCAATGGTCAATTCCTCTCCGGATATAACCTTTACATCCGTACCCCCGCACTCCTCGCAGAGGAAACGAGCATCGGCGCCCTCGGCTTCCCAGCCACAATCCCCACACCGCACCCTGACCGGGCTTTCTTCTATCGCGAGGGTGGCGTCCTCGAACATGGGGTCTTCGGATCCGAGGATTTCGAAGGCCTGCCTGAGGGCGGGGGGAAAGACACATCCCATGCTACCCACGGTCATCTCCACGGTGGAAACCCTGCGTATTCCCTCCCGCCGCGCGCTTTCGCGCACCGCGTCGAGGACCTCTCTCACCAGCGAAAACTCATGCATCCCATGTCACTTCCCGGGACCAATCAGCGAGTATTCCGGTGACAGTGGCCACGGCTTCCTCCACCGCGTCGGCCACCGCCGAACTGAGATCGCGGTCCGTGGGCTCGGGGGCTTTGCCGATCTCGATCCCGACCACCGTCACCGGGGGCATCCGGTCGGGGTGCAGTTTCCTCCCGATGGCCAGGGCGTGGGGCAAGTCGATACCGTGGAGGCTGAAGGCCTGGTCCACGGGGTCGGGAATGCGATCCGCATCGAATACCCGGATGTCACCGGCCCTACCCCCGCCCAGGATGGCATCTATTACTATGGCCCTGTCGCGATTCTCGAGGTATTCGATTATGTCCAGTCCCCCGGTGGCCGCCTCGATGAAATCGATCCGCAGGCCCCGCGGACGCGGTGGATCCTCCTGCAGTGCGTAAAGTACTTCGAGGCCCACCGCGTCGTTTCCCACCAGGGAATTCCCACACCCCAACACGGCCACCCGCAGGGTCATATGGACTCCGCCCGGGGAGCGACTGCGGCCAATCGCGTTCCGGGGAAGACGTACCCCGGGGGTCGGTTCATGATGCAATACCCGGTCTCACCGGGGAGTATCGGATCGCCGTCCAGGGTGCCCACACCCTCGCCGGCGGGGATCTCTTCGCCCGCGGCGTATCCGGGCAGGTAAAGGCCCTCTCGGGGTGCGGTGATTCTCTCGAGTTCGTCCAGGAGAACGGGATCCGGGGCGTCGGCCTCCCCGGGGGCTATGCCCAGCAGGGTCAGCATCCTGCAGAGGGCACCCACGGTATCCTCGCCGGCCGCCAGGTCGATGATCCCGTCGGGACCGCCACCGGGCAATTCGATTATCACCGATGGAATGCCCTCGCGGGCCGCCTCCACGAAGAGCTGACCCTCCGAGCCCCCGGATTGGACGATCACCGGGATATCCAACATCCCGGCCAGATCGCGGCAGTTATCGTACTCCCGATATTGTGCGAGGGTGTAGGGTGAAGAATAGGGTCCGGCGCAATGTAGATCCACTATGTAGTCCATGTCCCGGGCCATCTCGAAAATCTCGGAGGCCAGCGCCAACGTGGGGCTACCGTCTTCTTCTCCTGGGAATATGCGATTCATATCCAGCTCGTCGAAGGGACTGGTCCTCTGCATTCGGCGAAAGGCCGAAGGATTGCAGCGGGGCAGGATGGTCACTTCCCCGGCGGGATCCCCTTCCAGCCGGGAGAGCCTATCGATCAGCCCCAGGGCCGCGTATTGGCCGGTGACTTCACCACCGTGCAGCCCGGCCGTGATGAGCACCCGCGGAGATCCGGAACCGAAACGATATACGGGTACGCGATGCGTCAGTGTGGAACCCTCGACTTCGATGTAGTGGTGGGCGTTGCGCTTGTCTACCATCCGGGCCACCTTCCCCAATAGGGCGGACGTCGCGTGAAGAACGGGAAACTGCCGAAGGCCAAAACGAGGATTATCAAGAACAGGATAACCACGGAGGCCCCGTCGATGCGAACCCTCACCGCGCCGGCGGATCTATCCGCCTGAGCTTGTCGGAGGAGCATCTCCAGCCCGAAGGCGACCAGTATCGCCGGCCAAAATACTCGGAAATAGTAGGCTATGTTGATCGCCATTATATTCTGCGCCAAGACCACGGCCCCGAGGACTATCAGCGTCATCGCGAGGGTGATCCTTCCGGCGGGTATATCCCGCGTTCCTCGGTCCACGACTCCACCTCATTTCCTCGACCCCGGCGGGGTCGATAACCGATATTGTTCACCTTCAATCTTGCCACAACTCGCGCGCAAATGCGACTTCCGCGGTGTCAACAAGACCGATGAGACGACTCCTCGCTCCGCTCTCGCCGCAAGTCGGCAGCCGCTCTTTGGTGCTCCCGACGAAGGAGCCTCCGCGAGCAAGCCCGAAACTCCGGTTTGATGGCTTATTGGGTGATGGGAAGACGGATAACTACGGTGGGGTCGCCACCGCGCTAGACCATCCGGGTCCGAGTCCGAGGGGGAGTTGCGCGATCCCCTCCCCGGAATCGGACAAAAGACCGATCAATCGGATACCTGCACCGAACCCTCGGTGGACCTTTCCCACCGATCGCATCGACCGCCCCAGCGCGCGATGACTTCATCGCCGTGGGTGATATCCGCGATCTCACACCCGTTGGAGCAACCGTCGCATTCGAAGGTCCTGGTGCGATAGCTGTGGGTAGAGATCTCGAAGCCGCGGAATCCCGATTCGGGGATCGCTCCTCGCAGTGCCTCATCCCGGGCCAGTTGGGCGGAACCCAGTGCACCCATCACGTGGTGGTACTCGGGCACGGTGACGGGCAAGCCCAGGGCTCGCTCGAAGGCCACCCGTATACCGGCGTTGGCGGCCACTCCCCCCTGGAACAGGATGGGAACCCGCAGGTCCTTGCCTTTACCGACGTTGTTCAGGTAGTTCCTAACCAGGGCCTCGCACAATCCGGCCACTATATCGGGTAGGCCATATCCCATCTGCTGCTTGTGGATCATGTCCGACTCGGCGAATACGGCGCATCGTCCTGCAATCCTCACCGGGGACTCGCTCTCGAGGGCGAAGTCTCCGAAGTCCTCGATGGCTACACCCAGTCGCGCCGACTGATGATCCAGGAAGGAACCCGTTCCGGCGGCGCAAACCGTGTTCATGGCGAAATCCACCACGACTCCATCCTGCAGTATTATGAGCTTGGAATCCTGTCCGCCGATTTCGAGGACCGTGCGCACATCCGGGTCCTCGTGCAGTGCCGCTATGGCATGTGCGGTGATCTCGTTCTTGACCACATCGGCACCGACGATGGCGGCGGCCAGGGTTCTACCGCTACCGGTGGCAGCGACGCCGTCGACGCGGGACCCTCCGGTGACCTCCGCGATCTCGGCCAGCCCGTTCTGTATGGCATCTATCGGCCGACCCTGGGTTCTAAGGTATACCGCCTCGACGACATCTCCGGCTTCGTCGATGGCCACCAGGTTCGTACTGACGGATCCGACATCAACTCCCAGGTAAAGACTCATAATGTACTTCCTTCC
>SLGS01000148.1 GCA_007136565.1 Clostridia bacterium
GATCCTCAAATGGGTTTTCTTCATGTTCTTAGACCGGGTAGACCGGCCCTTGCACTAGATATCGCCGAGGAATTCCGGCCTATTTGCGCCGATCGGATGGTACTGGCATTGGTGAACAGACGACAGATGAGGAGTGAACATTTCCTTCAAAGACCCGGTGGTGCAGTGAGGCTCACCGATAAAGGCCGGGCAATATTCTTGCGCGAATATGAGAAGCGCAAGAAGGTCGAGGTACGGCATCCGATTTTGGGTCAACGATTTGCCATGGGACTAATGCCGCACGTTCAGGCACGCCTATTGGCGAGATACCTCAGGGGAGACGTTCATCGTTATGCTCCCTATTTGGCGAAGTGATACCCCGTGGACGTGCTAGTTGCCTACGATGTCAATACGGAGACGAAGCGAGGACGTCGGAGGCTACGCCGAGTAGCCGAGACGTGCCAGGATTATGGTCAACGTGTACAGTATTCGTTGTTCGAGTGTCGGATAAATCAAGCGCAGTTCGAGTCATTGGAGGCGGCCCTCGTTTCAATAATACATGAGCAAAAGGACAGTCTGCGCCTTTACATCTTGAACGGAACTCGCGAGGATAACCTCCGCGTGTACGGGATTGATCGGCACGTGGATTTCGAAAGGCCCTTGATCCTCGGGGACTACTGATCACTTGTCATGCGAGGAAGTCTCATATCGATGGGGAGATGGCATAAGGGTAACCGCCATCTCCCCATCGCTTGCATTTGAGCAGCCACGTCAGATTCCCCGAGAGGATCCCGAGATGGCCGTTGGCAAAATCAACCCTCGAAGGTGCCCAATACTACCGGTCGGGAGTCGCGCACCATGGTGCGTCCGCCCGACCAGACGTGTCGAACCTCGAGGTCGCTTCGGGTGAGGCATACGAGATCGGCGAAGGCGCCGACGCCTATCGTACCCCGCCCGCGTAGATTCAGGATCCCGGCGGGGTTCGAAGTGCACATCGCAACAGCGGTGGAGAGGGGAACACCTGCGCCCACAAGGCCACGAACGGTCTGTAACAGCGTATCCGGGCTTCCAACTCCCAAACCGGCGTAATTGCCGTTCTCGTCGAAGCGGGGCTTACTGCCGTTTCCGTCGGAGCTTATGGTTACCAGGTCCTGCCTAGCGCCACTTTCCAGCAGATACTGCACGCGCGAGGCGGCCTCATCCCCCGCGGTTACGTCCACGGGACCGCCCAATCGGGTGAACTCCGCCGCGGCTTCCAGCAATCTCTTGCTTCGACCGACGTGCGTGGGGTAAAGGTTTCCGGCCGGAATCTCGGTCTCCCGCACCAATCTGAACAGGGGATCGAGTCCCGCCTCGGAGGATCCGACGTGTACGTGCATCAGGCCGGCCTTGCCCCCGAGCATTCCGCCCACACGGCACTCCGACGCCAGGTGACGAAGATCGCGGATCCCCGGTTGGGATGACCGGTGGTCGGACATGGCCACCTTTGCCCCGATGAATCGGTCGACGAGCATTATGTCATCCCGCACGGCGCCCGTGACCGTGGGGGTGGGGAGCTGATATGCTCCGGTGTATGCGCGGGTGGTGATTCCCTCGATTTCGAGGGCCCTTGCCTTGGTTAACAAAGACGGCAGGCTCCTGGTCGTTCCGTCGGTTCCCAGGACTCCGACCGCCGACGTCACCCCGGCGAGGGTCAGGGTGGTCAGGGAGATCTCCGGAGTCCTCGTTTGAGGGCCGCCCTCTCCACCACCGCCCAAGAAATGCACATGCCCGTCCACTAGACCGGGTATTAAGTAGTCACCCGCCAGGTCGATCTCGTCGACCGGGCCTACGCCGGATGGGGCGTCGAAGGATTCGGAACTTACGCGGTGAATCCGGGAATGTAGGAGCATTACATGTCCCACGCCCATGTCTTCTGGACAGATCAGCCGCGCGTTCCTGAGTATGGTAACTGCGAGAGGTTCTGTGATCGTGCTGTCGTTCACCTTATCTCCGCCTCTCCGGATTTGTCTCAGGATAACATTTGGCCGCATTCGGGGCGATTTCCTTTGAGTCGAATGCGTGATCGAGAAAGGAGCAGTCATGTCGATCTTAGATATTTGTCGCAAGCGCTGGAGCGTCAGGAAATTCACAGGAGAACCGCTGTCGGCCGCCGATCTCGAGTACTTGAAGGAGGTCGGACGCTGGGCCGCCACCTCGAGAAATCGCCAGGCACGACGCTTCGTCGTGGTGCACGATAGGGATAACATCCGAAGCCTGGTCGAAGAAGCCAAGATGCAGGATTTCGTGGAGTCCGCCGGTGCATTGATCTTCGGGGTCGCCGAGGATGGGAGCAGCGGATCCAAAGTGGACGTAGTAATTTCGTTGACCCAAATGGAAATGGCGGCCGTGGAACAGGGGCTGGGTACCATATGGTTGGGCATCTGGGACAGGGACGTCGTGCGCAGACGATTGGAGATTCCCGGGGGTATGGCGCCCGTGGTGGCCCTGGCCATCGGACAGTCGGCCGAGGTGGGATCTCCCAGGAAGAAGCTTCCCGTGGAGGATCTGTTTAGATCCGAGACATTCTAGAAGGTTGTTCGAAGGGATGGATATTGATGAGTGGCGTTAGCGATGGTAGTGGTCGCAGGCTGAAGCCCGAGGACATTTGGTCGTTTGAACTCGCAGGGGATCCCCGGGTATCCCCCGACGGTAGGCGGGTCGCCTTCGTGTTGACCGGGATAGATTCGGAGGCCAATGCGTACACCTCGTCAATTTGGGTGGCGGAAACAGATGATCCCGGGAGCGTGCGTCCACTGACCAATCCCGCCGGCGACGATCCCGTCCGGGAAACCATGCCTCGCTGGTCACCCGACGGACGCCGCCTGGCCTTCGCATCGAATAGGGACGGGGCGACACGCCTTTGGATCATCGACCCCGACGGTGGAGAGGCCAAGAGGGTGGGGGAGCAGAGCGGCAACCTGGCCGGCCTGACCTGGTCACCCCGCGGAAATGCCCTGGCCTTTACCTCGGCACCTCCCGCCCCGGCTCCCGAGTCCAATCTCCGACCCGACGTGTACAGCACCGACAGGCTTCGTTACAAGTTCAACGGTCGCGGGTTGATGGCCGATGAGCGCAGGAACGCCGTGTGGGTGATGGATGTCGACACCGGGGAATCCCATCAATTGACCGATAGCTACTGGGACGATGCGAACCCGACGTGGTCCGCCTGCGGCGACTACGTCTACTTCGTCTCGGATCGTTATCCCGAAAAAGACATGTATTACGTGACCGACCTGTATCGCGTGTCGGCGGCCGGGGGCGAGGCCGAGCGGGTATCGGATGGCGAGGGACCGGTCAACAATCCCGTCGTTTCGCCCGACGGGGGAAGAGTTGCCTTCATCGGTCACCACCGCGGGGACGATACCGTGGCAAATCTCGAGCTGGGGACCATGGACCCGGATGGGAACGAGCGGAGTTCCCTGACCTCCGGCATCGACCGGAGTGTCGGCAACTCAGTGGGTTCGGATACGCGCATGGATGGCGGAACTGGCGAGCCGGTCTGGATCCGCGACGGCGAAGAGATCCTGTTTTCCATGACCGACGGATCCCGCTGCGGTCTTTACGTAGTCGGCCCCGGGGATGATCCCAGGTCTATAGAGGGCCTGCCACCGGTGATCACTTCCTTCTCCGCCAGCTCCGCGGGAGATCCCGTGGTGGCCGCCGTGGCCGCCGATTGGGATAATCCCGGAGACCTCTGGATAGTGCGTCCCGACGGAGGGGCCGAGAGGTTTACCCGCTTCAACGACGACCTCCTCGAAGA
Organism: Clostridia bacterium; assembly: GCA_007136565.1. Classification (GTDB taxonomy): domain Bacteria; phylum Bacillota; class Sulfobacillia; order SLMV01; family SLMV01; genus CSSED11-154. The sequence continues at coordinate 3,782 of SLGS01000148.1, forward strand.
ATTGATTCTCTCCGAGCCCCGGAGGGTGGAATATACCGGGGCCGAGGGTTGGCCCATGGAGGGATGGATCATGGAGCCCGCCGACGCTCGTGACGGGGAAAAATACCCCTTGATCCTCCACGTGCACGGAGGTCCGGCGTCGACCAGCGGAGACGTCTTCTTTTTCGAGTACCAGCTCCTGGCCTCCCAGGGCTGGGGAGTCATGTACAATAACCCGCGCGGATCCAAGGGATACGGAGAAGAGCACGCCCGGGGAGTCATCGGGGAGTGGGGTAGAAACGACTATCTCGACCTCATGGCTGCCGTGGACCGGGCGGTGCAACTGGACTGGGTGGATGCTGATCGCCTCGCGGTGACCGGCGGTAGCTACGGTGGGTACATGACCAACTGGATGGTCAGCCAGACCGATCGCTTTAGGGTGGCGGCGACCTTCCGGTCGATATCCAACCTCTACACCAAGTACGGGTGTAGCGACATAGGCTTCTACCACAATCGCAAGGGAATGGGCGGCGCCGACCTGTGGGACGAGGAGGACTTCATAATGTCCCGCTCGCCGATGCGCTTCGCCCGCCGCGTCGATACCCCCATCCTGATAGTGCATTCCGAGGAGGATCACCGTTGCCCGATGGAGCAGGCCGAGCAATGGTATTCCGCCCTAAAACGCCTGGGGGTCGAGTGTTCGCTCGTCCGATACGCGGGCGAGAACCACGAGCTCTCCCGGTCGGGGAAACCCCACAACCGGGTGGACCGCCTCAATCGACTCGTGGATTGGTTCCGGAGATACCTCGACGGTGAGAATGCGTAGTGGACGGGGAGTTGATGAAGGCATGGAGCGGGAAGGCTTTCTGAAGAGGAAGAACGTGGTCTTCAGCGTGGAGAGATACCTCATCGGTGCCCTGGGCGCCATGGCCTTGGGGTTATTCGGCACCCTGATAATCGGGGTGATCCTGGAAACCCTGGGGGATGCCGCCGGCCTGGAGTTCCTCGTGAGGGCGGGAGAAGCGGCCAAGGGGATGATGGGGCC
>SLGS01000110.1 GCA_007136565.1 Clostridia bacterium
CATCGACCGCTGCCACCGACATTTCCAGTATGGGACTCATGACGTTCCTCGATCCCGTCGGACGTTCCCCGGGTCCGTAGGGCGCTCCAATGCGAGCGGAGGCCGCCGAAACTGCGAATAGTTCCGAATACCGCTGCACTAGTCCCTCGCTGGCAAACTTGGTTACTCCGTAAAGCCCCTGGGGGCTGACTAAACGCGTTTCGGGTACCGGGTTATAATCGTCCCCCGTATCCCCATATATACCCGAGGAGCTAACGTACAGGAATTTCTCAATGCCGCGGTCCTTCGCCATCTCGAGGAGTTTGACGGTCCCGCCAAAGTTGACCTCGCATATTAGTGCCGGGTATTCTCTTTCCATTTCTGGAGAGGGGGTTACCACCGCACTGTGGATAATGCCCTCGATATTCAACTCCGAAAGAGAGTCCATCGTATCTTGTGAAGTGATATCACCTTCGAGTAGTTGCATGGAGGGGTGATGATATTTGTCACCGAGGAACCAGGGGACGAAGTCATCGTAGGGAGAACGATAAAGCCCGATAACTTCTCGGCCTTGGTCTATCATCATCTTGAGAAGGTTAATCCCGACAAATCCCGTGGCACCTGTTACCAGTATCGACAAAGACGGATCCTCCTCGAACGCCGGGGAGGAGTCCTCCCCGGCTCTCTAGATCGAGCGAAAACCTAAGGATCAGAGGCGAACGATCAGCCTTCAAATCCTGGTCATACGGCGTAACGCGCCCTCATCGTGTTTACGAAGGGCGTCGGAAAAGGCCTCCAAGTCCCTGGCTCGCAAGGCATCGATGATTGCATCGTGTTCCTTGAAAACCTGGTCGAAAGCCCGAGAAAAGTCCGAGCGCGAGGACACATAACCGGCCAGCCTCACGAGGTCGGCCATATTCCGCGCCACCCCGATTATGCACTCGTTCCCCAAGATTCCCGCGATGCCCGTATGCATCTCGATGTTCAGCTCGAGGCATCGCCAAGGATCTCCAACCTTGCGCTTCTGCTCTTCATGCAGGTAAACGATCTCATCTATCGAGAATTCGTGGCCCTGCTTGATCATTTCGCTGACGGAAAATGTCTGCAAAGCCCGAAATAGCGTCGCCACGTCCACGAAATCCCTGACAGTCATCTCGCGGACCGAAACGCCCTTTTGGGGCACGTACTTGAGAAGCTTCTCGTTTTGGAGACGAGCAAGAGCCTCCCGCACGGGTGTACGACTCATCTCCAGGGAACGAGCAACCTGTTGCTCGCTCAGGACCATGCCCGGTTCGAGCTCCCGCGTGATGATCCTACGGCGCAGGATCTCGTAGGCCTTTTGACTCAAAGGCACCTTGGGAGCCTCTTCGTATCCGAATGTGTTTTGACTACCGTTATTTGCATACATGTTGTGTACAGATATCGTACCCGATCCCTCCCCTTCCATTCAAGCTCTGAAACTCAAACCTGCACGGTAAGGGCTCGGGCCGGATTCTCTTTCAACATGACCTCGATATCCCCGGTGGCAATGCCACCTTCCTTCATGAGGGGCACGAAACTGTCCAGCAGGTGCGTGTATCCCTTGCCACCCATTTCCCTGTAGAGCTCGTGCTGGCGGCACCGATCCGTACCCATCAGGATATGCGTAAGATAGCCCCTGGATATGAGTTCCTTGAGAAGGTCCACGCGTGTTTCGTCCAGTAGCCAGTGTTCCTTGCCGATGACATCGAATTGGATGTAACAACCCATATCGCACAGTTCGCTCAAATAACCGAGATCGGGTCGTTCGTCAACGTGGCCGTTAATCAAACTGGTCGGCGAAACCCCCTCTTCTAGCAACACCTCGAGGTGATACTTTCCAAGGTTGCCTCCCGGGACTTCATACCGCCTGGCACCACTGGTATGTGTCGTGATGGAGAGTCCCGTTTCGAGGGAAGCCCTGGCGACGGCACGAAGACACTTTCTCTCGAGGTTCTCGATACGACCGTGATAGATACCCGATTTCAGGAGTCCTATCTTGATGCCGGTGTCACCGACTCCATCTTCGAACTCGGATACGATCCATCGAACGAGATCCGACACCGATTTCTCTTCGGCAAACGTGGGTATGTGGGGTTCGGTGTAGAAACCGCCGGTGGCCACGATGTGAACACCGGACTCCCGCGAAATCCTGGCCATAGCCTCGGGATTACGGCCCCAGCCATGCGTGGTAACGTCTACCACCGCATCTCCGCCCGCCTCGCCGTATTTCTGCAGCTCCTCGATCGCCCGCTCCTCGTCCGTCAGTATCATGTAAGTCTTCTTGACGGACCGAGCTTTATCGATGATGTTGGCAAACGGTGCCATGCGTTGATCGCAGATTATGTGCTCGTGGGTCTGGCAAACACCCAAGGATTCCGGAGCAATGTCTCCCAACACTGTCCTCACTACGCCCATAAACAGTCATCTCCCTCGATGTACAAAGCCTTATACAAGGATCAGGTCCTCTCGGTCGAGGCCTTCAGCGTAACGCAGTATCTCACCCGTCGACCGAACCTTCATGGTCCCGAAGGTCAGCTCGGAAATCGCGTCCCTGTGGGTATCCAGGGTAATGCCGGCGCAGGAATCACCGACCACGACCACTCTGTACCCACGATCCACGGCCGCCAGCGCGGTCGACCTTATGCCGAACTCCGTAACAACTCCCGTAAGCAAGATGTTCTCTACACCCCGAGCGGCCAGTTCCTCTTCGAATTGATCCGACGAAAAGGCTCCCAGGCCGGTCTTTGTCACCAGGGCATCCCCGGCCGACTCATCGTAGGGAAGCATCAGTTCGGCCTCCGGATCATCGACCCCGATTTCGGCACCGATCCCCCGTTGCAGCGGAGACAGCTCGCGAATGTGCTCGTAAGCCCAACGGGTAAAGACCACGGGAACCCCCCTCGGGCGCAATTCTTCCATGAGGAGGTCTATGTTGTGCCGGGCGATATCGAGCTGCTCGTAATAGGATTCGAATTCCCGGCTGACACCGCGCTCGGATGCCGTTCGGCCGAGACCCGATTCCGGGTCGACGAAATATCTTTGCATATCCTGAACGACCAGGGCCGTGTTTTCGGGGCGCAAGGCCAACCGTGGAACTGCCCTGGTGGCGAGGGTAAACGGGGTTCTTCTAGCCAATGCAGTCACCCTTTCTCGGTCACCCCGATGTTGTATCTGGATGGGAATATCTCGGGACGAACCACCTTACAAGATATCACTTGTCAGCCCACAACCCAACTGTTACCGAACGATTGGCGAAAATTTCCCGCCAATGATCGATGTGGTCAACGCGACACGACGGAGGTGCTCTGACCAGTCTATCCGAACGAGATCTGGATCCTGATCCATGGGGTACCCGGTCAATAAGAACTCCGGCTTAATGGGTGCAGACCGGTGGGGACCGACACATGTTCGGTGATCATTGGGGATTCCGCCCCCGGATAAGACAGCTCCCGGGGGCGGAAGATGAAGATCCGTCACTCGTGTAGGTTTACGAAGAACCCGAACCAGCCGGTGCTATCCCAAGGCTCCCAGCCCTCGATACCATCCCGGTAGTTCCAAAGGATCGCAGCGTTGTGCAGAGGTACTATAGTCGCATCCTCCATGAGGATCATTTGGATCTCATGGTAGATCGCTTCCCTTTCGTCGGGATCGGTTTCCCTTTCTCCGCGTGCAAACAACTCGTCTATTTCCGCGTTTGCATAGTGACAGAAGTTCCAACCATCCCCGATATTCTCGGAGTGATACCTACCGGACAAGGCGGAGGGATCCGTGCCACCCCACTGCGTCCACACCAAGTTGTGATCGCCATCTTGGGCCGTGTTCTGTTGCATCGGATTGTCCTGGACGAGTATTTCGACATCAATACCGATTTCGACGAGCATAGGCTCAACGACTTCGGCCGTGGAGCGCGCACCGGTTAGGGTCAGGTACACTAGCTCCAACCGCTCGCCGTCCTTTTCTCGATAGCCGTCATCGCCCATCTCCCACCCGGCATCGTCCAGCAACTCCGCGGCCTTCTCGGGATCGTAATCATACATCTCACCGGCCTCGGGGTTGTACTCCCAGGCGTGGCGGGAAACGACGCCACCCGAGGGGTTCGGGATGCCCTCGCCATCCACGGCGATGACGAGTTCTTCGTCTACGGCGTGGATGAGGGCCCGACGAACCCTGACATCATCGGTGGGTTCTTCGTCGACATTTATGAAAAGCCCCACCGGCGGGTACCCGAGCCTATCGTAACGATGACCGCCGAATCCACCGTCTTGCACCCTCAGCCAATCGGCGGGAGCCATGTTGCTGGCCACGTCGACTTCCCCGGTCTCCAGCGCCGCCGCGCGGGTGGAGTCTTCTTCGATGAAACGGAACTCCAGGGCCTCGTAATAGGCCTGCGAGCTGGTGAAGTCGGGACCACCGTGATATTCATCGTTCTTCGCAAATCTCGCGTGGCTACCGCCGACCCACTCCTCGAAGACGAAGGGGCCGGTGCCCACGGGATTCTCCGTACCGAAATCTTCTCCGTACTCCTCGACTGCCGCCGGTGACACCATCATCACCGAATAGTGAGCCAGTCCGCGAAGGAAGGGGCCATACGGTTCTTCGTGTTCAATCTCGACGGTATAATCGCCAACGGCGCGCGCCTCTTTAAAGGGACCGATCTCGAACCGCGCCGCCTCCGAAACCGTCTCGGGATCGACAATTCTCTCGAAATTTGTCACGACGGCGTCGGCGTCAAAGTGCGTCCCGTCGTGGAAATACACGTCATCTTTCAGTTCGAACGTCCACACGGTTCCATCCTCGGAGACCGACCAATCGGTGGCCAGGTTAGGATGGATTTCTCCGGTAGAACCATTGGCGTCGACTAATCCGTCGAAGAGGGCGAAGAGCGGGGGACCATCCATGGCTGCCGATGTCTTGTGCGGGTCCAACAGGTTGAACTCGTTGTAGTAACCTATCGTCAGCTCCCGTTCCTCCGGTTCGGTCGGGTCGGGATCCTCCACGTCCGGGTCTTCCGTGTCGGGGTCGGGATCCACCGGATCCTCGGGATCCGCAGCCGGACAACCCACCAGGGCAACGGCTGCGAACAATACCAGGATCAAGAGGATCGCTGTACGACGTGTCGACACTTACAATCATCCTTTCGAGAAATAACGATACCCTCGCACTAATAACGAGGGTACTGGACACCGTTCTAGGTAATCACCTGAAGTCCTCCCTACCTATTCCGAAAGATGTTTACGGACCCGCCTCCAGCGCACTTTCACCCAATACCCGCACCGCCCGTATTGGCCGGAGGGGGCTACGCGATCCCAAACGGGGATCCCGGCGGCGTTATTGTCCACAAGAAGCGAAAGACCTACTATGTATCTTAATGAGAGTAATCGCGGGAGTGATTCTGTGCGATGCGAATTGGTCGGGCTGGACTGCCCGGTTTGCGCCCAAGAAATCGAAGATGCGCTGGTTAGGGAACCGGGGTTGGAGGTTGCCCGGGTCAATTTTTCCACCGCTACCCTGATCGTTCCCGAGGATAAGATCCGGGATGCCCTCGCAATCATCGGGAGAGTCGAACCAGGCGTCAGGGTCAGGTGCCCGGATCATGGTAGTGAACATCGCGACGAAGCGCAGGAGCCCAAGGTGAATCCGGAGCACGTACGGGTAGTCCTCGCCCTGGCGGCCTTCATCGCCGGCTGGATCCCAAGGATCCTGGATGCCCTCCCCACCCATCTTGGATCGGTGTTCTTCCTCATTTCATTCGCCATCGCCGGATATCCCGTGATCATCACGGCCGCGAGGAACCTCGTCGCCAGGCGTCCCTTCGATGAAAACGTGCTCATGACCGTTGCGACCGGCGGAGCCGTCGCTTTGGGAGAATACCCCGAAGCCGCAGCGGTTATGGTGTTCTTCTCCATCGGAGAGGCACTTCAAGCCACGGCGGTCCGACGATCCCGGGCCGCGGTCACTTCCCTTATGGAGTTGAGGCCCGACACGGCCAGGATCTCGGATGAATCCGGAGAGAGAACCATCCCCATAGAAGAGGTCGAACCGGGTAACGTGATCGTGGTCCACCCGGGGGAACGAGTCCCCCTGGACGGGATCGTCGTTTCCGGCGAAACCACCCTGGACACGTCAGCCCTGACCGGAGAATCGGCACCACGCCCGACGGCCGTCGATGACTCCATTCATGCGGGGTCGGTAAACGGTGGTGGGGTCATCCGCGTCCAGGTCACCCGGCCCCACTATGATTCCGCCGTGGCCAGGATCTTGGACATGGTGACAGAAGCCGCCGAACACAGGGCACCGGTGGAGAGATTCCTGACTCGGTTCGCGCGATGGTATACACCCGCCGTGGTGCTCGGCGCCATCGCGCTGGCTATCATACCTCCTTTGGCCATACCCGGCGAGACCTTCTCAACCTGGGTGTATAGATCCTTGATATTGTTGGTTATTTCCTGCCCGTGCGCTCTGGTAGTATCCATACCGCTCGGCTACTTCGCCGGTATCGGACTGGCCTCAAGGAACGGCATCCTGGTCAAGGGAGCCGACGTGCTGGATACCATGACCTCTATTAAGACCGTGATCATGGACAAGACCGGAACCCTCACGGATGGCCGGCTGCAAGTGAGCGAGGTCGATGTATTCAATGGTTTTTCCGCCGACAACGTCCTTTCGCTGGCCGCCAGGGCGGAGCGACGCTCAAACCACCCCGTGGCGGACGCGATACTACGCCGCGCACCCGCTTTGCATCCCGGGGAAGAAGGTTCTGTGGAGGAAATCCCCGGGCGCGGAATGAGGCTGAATTCATCCGACGGTCGAATCTCCGTCGGTAACAGGCGCCTTATGACCTCTGAGGGAATTTCCACAGAGTCTTCCGGGAGTACCGAGGTATTCGTCGGGGTAGATGGTGTCCTTGCGGGGCGCATCTCGTTCACCGAAAACCCAAGGAAGAAAGCCTCGGACACCCTCGCCGCACTGAGGAAACTGGGAATAGAAAGGCTGGTGCTTCTCACCGGTGACTCTCGTTCACCGGCCGAGAAACTGGCCAGGGCGCTTCAGATCGGTGAAATCCACTCGGAGCTCCTGCCCGAAGACAAGGTTCGACACCTCGAATCGTTGAGGGAAGAGGCCGACGGTCCCGTAATGTTCATAGGGGATGGAATAAACGATGCACCGGTTCTCATGGCCGCGGACGTAGGCGTGGCCCTGGGAGGCCTGGGATCCGACGCGGCGATCGAGGCCTCCGACCTGGTTATCATGGAAGATCGTCTCGAGAGTATACCGACGGCCCTCGAGATAGCCCAAATGACCAGGCGGCGGGTGATTCAAAATACCGTCGGAGCCCTTTCCCTCAAGGCTCTTTTCCTAACCCTCGGCGCCCTGGGTATGACGGGAATTTGGGCCGCCGTGTTCGCTGACGTTGGTGTCACCCTCCTCGCCGTCATAAACTCCGCGAGTCTCTTGCGCGCCGAGATTCGTCACTAGGCGACCACAAGCAATGATCCCGAGTCCGCATCGAAAGGTGGGTGCAGGTAGAATCGATACGACACCCCGAAAAGCCTGGAGGCAACTCTTGCAGCCCGGCGACCGACTGGAGATGCATAAGGAAACCCTGGCCTGCGAGAGAAAGATATCCTATCCGGGTCACCTGATGGGCTGGCAGTCCGAACTCATGGTGATAGGAGCCAGGTGGACTCACACCGGGGATTTCGGCGATTTCCAGATGACCAAGGGTGATCCGGTCCTGGAGTATTTCTCCGAGGATCTTTGGTACGGAACCATACGGCTGATGAATCCGCGTGGCGAGTTGAGGGGCTGGTATTGTGACATTTGCCTGCCTCCGCGGCTGGACATCCTCGGGTCGGGAGCCGAACTAACCTACACCGATTTGGCTCTCGATGTGTTCATCGATCCCGCCGGGAACCCCAGGGTGAAAGACAGACGAGAGTTCGAATCCCGGATCCTGCCGCGACTGTCCCCCTCGTCTCGTCGTCGTTGCTACGATGCCGTGCAAGATCTCCTCGAAAGCGCGAGGAGAGGAGCATCCCCCTTCTCGCGGAACCAAATTGGCCCCCTAGAAGATTCCTCGGGCGAGCTGCATGAGCCGTCTACCGGAGAGATCGCGGCCGAAGTGAGCCGCTACCTCTAGTTCTAAATCCGCCGGTTCCGCACCGTATGCTAACAATCTTCCCCCTCTAACGATATCGTATCTCCCCCATGGAGCCTTGAACTCCCCATCATCAGAATACACCACCACGGAATCGAGGCCTTCGACGAAGTCCACGACCTTAAAGAGCGAACGATAGACGCGGTTGATGTCGAAGATGGCCTCCGCCAGGCCCTCCCGATGATAACGAATCCGATACGGATCCGGGATCAGGCCAAACATGTTCTTCAGCGCGAGGCTCCAATCCCCCGAATCCTCCGCGGGAACCTTCATCCTGGCGAGGTTTATCAGCGTAACCTGGGGTCGACCTCGATACAGGACTGCCGGCACGACACCGGCCAACTCCTCGAAGTGGAGTTTCCCAAACCTGGACTCGACCGCGGCGGCGACGTCGCCCGGCGAAGCCACATCCCCAGCCCACACCTGCTCGGTGGCATTCACATACCCTATACCCGGTTCTTCCAGCAGTTCGTCCATACCGGTACTCCTGAGGAAGGCCCTGTCGCCCTCGCGCACCGCTTCTCGAAATAGGTCATCGTCATCGGGCAAATCCGCGATCCGCACCAGGAGCCTACCGACGCTGTGGCCTTCGACGAGAACGACGGGCCGGGGCAAGGCGGCGAGAAACTCCCTCAGGATCGAGGGAGTGGTGAACATTCCCTCGTGCGGCGAGGTCCAGTTGACCTTGATCCAGATAGGGCCAGCGTGCAGTCCCAGGTCGTGAATGATTCCAGCGAGTTCAGAGCTACTACCGACTTCCGAGATTGGCACCGCAATTCCCCCTTCAGATCGTACCTACCCACCACACGCTTCGTTGACGCATATCGCGGGGCGGACTAGAATTGAGCTCTAGAGTCTGCGCTGAACTTCGAGTGTTCCTAGGGGAGTGCATTATGAACCATCGGCACAGAATACCGATAATCTCCCTACTGGCACTCACCGCCCTGGCATTAGCCTATATCGCGGGGATGCCCTCCGACGCGGAAGCACCCACCCCGGGATCGGATTTGCCCCTCGATGTCGAAGAATTGGACGTAGAATTCGTGGCGGAACTCATCGAGGACAACCGTGTTCAAATAATGGACGTCCGCACTGCGGAGGAGATAGAGGAATCCAGCCTACCCGGTGCGATATGGCTCCCCCTCTCGGAGTTGGAAACCCGCGAACCGACGCTCACGGCCCATCCAGAGCTACAACCCGATGTCCCCGTGGTGGTATATTGCAGGTCGGGAGTCCGCAGTTTGACGGCTGCCCGCACACTGCGCCGCGCCGGATTCTCCAGGTCGTACAGCCTATCCGGCGGTATACAGGCCTGGTCCAATGCCGGTTACACTCTCTACATCGGAGAGTTCCCGGATTGAAGGGGGATGCGAATTGGAAAATCTACAAAGGGTAATCGCATCCATCCTCGTGGTCGGTGTAATCACCGTCCTGGGGCTACTGGCCCTGAGGCCCATCACGGATCTGATCCTCTTCATACGGAAGCGAAGTGATCGAACCACTTCTGCCCTGTTCGGGTTGGTCGTCGGATTGACGCTCTTCCCCATAGCCCTCTTGTTCGCCATGCGCATCTCATCGGGCGTGGCCTCATGGGTGCTCGCGGGACCCGGCTTGCTGGGAAGACTCGAAACGGAATCCGTATTCCTGGGTGCCGTGGCCGCAACCGTCGGATTGCCCGTCTTATTCTTCATACTCCTCAGGAAACGGCTTCCTCCGACCTAGACGCTCCCTAGACCAGGGGTTTCTGGTATTCACCCCATCCCGGTCGACCGACGATCCGCCCGTCCTCCGCCACGATCTCACCGCGAACCATGGTCACTTCGGGGATTCCTCTCAGTTGCATGCCGTCGAAGAGCTTGGCGGCGGATCGTCCCCGGGTGTGGAGGTCGCGCCAGCTGACCGTAAGCTCCGAGGATAGATCCACGACCACGACGTCGGCATCCGCGCCGGGGGACAGGGAGCCCTTCCGCGGGTATAAGCCGAATACCCTGGCGGGATTCTCCGACATCAACAACGCGATATCCTCAAGGGACAAGAGCCCGCGGGACGCATGCGTCAACATCATGGGCAACATCAGTTCTATACCCGCCACGCCCGATGCCGCCTTGAAGATATCGTCCATACCGACGTCCTTTTCCTCGGGCAGATAAGGAGCGTGATCTGAACCTATCATGTCCACGACTCCGGCCAACATTCGATCCCACATCTCCTGGACGTGGGCGGCGCTTCGAAGGGGCGGAGCGATCTTGGCCTGCGGACCCATTTCCGCCAACGATCCTTCGTCGAACGTCAGGTAATGGGGACAGGTCTCGGCGGTGACGGGTACACCCTCCTCGCGGTATGCGTAGGCGAGGTCCAGCGCCCTCGGACTGCTCACGTGGCAAAGCTGGACCCTGCAGCCGCTCGATCGGGCCAGCTCCAGGACACTGGCCGTGGCCTCTAGTTCGACTACCTCGGGACGGCTCTCTGCGTAAGCCATGAAATCCTTTCGTCCGTCGGCCACCAATCGATCCTGGAAGCGTCGAATCATCGGGCTGCTTTCGGCGTGAACGGCCGACACCAAACCGGTATCGGCGATCGCCTGAAAGACATCCCAGAGCTCTCCGGGTCCGTTGGCGTTGAGCCCCTCGAACTCGGCGGCTCTCTCGGGTGGCGGCTGGGTCAAGAAGGTCTTGAACCCTATGACACCTCCCTCGGCGAGATCGGGAATCGAATCCAGGTTGCTCGAGCCCGCTGCACCGTAGAAGGCGAAGTCCACGATCATCTTGTTGCGGGCCAGGTCGACTCGCATATCCAGGATCTCTCGGGAGTGACAGGGCGGAAGCGAGTTTGGCATCTCAACTACCGTCGTGATACCTCCGGCAGCGGCGGCTGCACTTCCACTCGCGAAATCCTCGCGCTCATCCTTGCCCGGCTCATTGAAGTGCACGTGGGGATCGACGATGCCGGGAAGAACGTATTTCCCCCGCGCATCCACGGATCGATGGAATTCGCGGTGGTCCAGTTCCCCGGGTATCACCCAGCCCGAGATCTTCCCATCGGCGATCACCAGGTCTGCCTCGAGTTCACCGTCGGCGGTGACAATCGTTCCACCGTATATGAGCGTATCTTCGGTCACTTCGAAACCACCTCCAGCTGAAATGGTACACCGGACCACCCACAATCCCGGCTATCCGGTACCTCCGACATTCTTCTCCGCCCGATCTTCGGATCCTATCGATTCGTCGAAGCTCCCCGGGGAAGCGGGGTAGACATAGTTCCATACCAAGTCCCTTTCCGACGTGAACGAGCTGGAGCATTCGGCACCAATGAAATATGATTACCTCGTCCGAATTTTGCCCGGGAGGTATTGCCCTTGGATAGATTGGCTCGCTGGATAGCCATGGCGCTGATAACCGGTCCACTGGGTGCCGGCATGGGATGGCTTCTCCTCGAAGGGGTCCGCCTCGCGGGTGGACTGCTCCCACACCATCTCGGGGCTTACCTATCCCCGGCGATCGGCGCCGTTGTCGTGGCATTGATCATTGCCCGGGTTCCCATGGTGGCGGGAACCGGGGGCGACGCCTACATAGCCTCCCTCGGAACGGGACAGAATACTCGCATGTCCAATCTCGGCGTGTCCGCCCTCAAGGTCATCACAACCTCCCTGACCGTCGGCTCTGGCGGTAGTGGCGGGTTGGCCGGCCCGGCCCTGCACATCGGTTCCGGTATCCACGTCATAAGTAACGCCATCGTCGCCCGCACAGCACTCTTCGACCGGCGGGACTCTAGAACGGCCAGGATCATGGGAGCGGCGGCCGTCCTGGCGTCGGTTCTCGGTGCACCCCTCGCCGGGGGTATCCTGGCGGTGGAAATCCTCGACCGGGCGAGAATAGACTACCGAGAAGTCCCCCCGGCCATCCTGGGAGGAGTGTCCGGAACGCTCTTTTTCGGATGGTTCTGGGGACAATCGCCGGCGGTAACACACCACCTCGTCAATCCCGGAGGTCTCGACGTATTGGCCGCGATACTGACCGCCGCCCTCGCGGGGGCTGCCGGGCTGGTCCTCACCCGCATCCTATCCTCGCTGCGACGCCTCAGCCGGGGTTTTGCCCCGAGACCTATAACGCTGATCCTGGGCGCCTCCCTCACCGGTGCACTAGCGCTTATCGTGGGAAGCGAGATTCTCGGGTGGGGCGCCATCGAGGCGATACACCAGTTCGCCGGTCCGAACCCCGTCGGCGTTCGCGGATGGCAGCTGCTGGCCGGTAAGCTCGTCGGGACCGCCGCGACGGTGGGCACCGGGGGGAGCGGTGGTGTCATCGGACCGGCCATCGTGATGGGTACATTCGCGGGCAATGCAACGGCATCACTGCTCGGCTCATGCGTCACGGGAGCGTCCATCGCCGGAATGGCTTCATCTTTGGCAGCCATATCCAATGTCCCGATAGCGGCGGCAATCCTGATGTTGGAGATCTTCGGCGGCGCCTCCGCAGTGTACGCCTGTATAGGATCGGCACTGGGATTTCAGATCGCCCGATCGGGCGTAGCCTACTTCAGCCTTCCGAATGACGAGGCAGGCCCATGAACTCCGGCGGCAGTCGACGTGACCCATTCTCGCGCCAGGCCGGTACACTCGGAAACCGCCCACGGGAGAGCCCTCCTGGGCGCGGATTCACATCGTGGAGTCCGGGCAACCACATCCCGATCACCCAAGGGATCCGCCCCCTATACCGGAGCATCCGGAGTTAATTGGAAACGGCCCTCTCGCCCGTCACCAAAGCGATGTTTCGCACACCATCCGATGCCCGTGTGGATCGGCCCTCACCTCGGCGGGACGCATCCAACGGTGAAGCAAACGCCATGTCGCCATCACGACCGCTCGGGAAATACCTGTGGGGAGCCCCGAAGACCCGGGAACTCCCCACATTGGGAACCTATTCATGATGGTGGAACCCGACGATAACCTGCGGTCAACATGGCCTCCGGTGTTAGGCTACGAATATCGGCCCGAGGACCAGCGCCACCACGGCCATAAGCTTGATGAGAATGTTCAGCGCAGGACCCGCGGTATCCTTGAACGGGTCTCCCACGGTATCTCCCACCACCGCAGCCGCGTGGGTTTCGGTGCCCTTTCCACCCAACTCTCCGGACTCGATGTACTTCTTGGCGTTATCCCAGGATGCTCCCCCGGAGGTCATCATGATGGCCAACGCCACACCCGAGACCAGGGATCCCGCCAACAAACCGCCCAGGGCCTCCGCCCCCAGCCAAAGGCCGATGACGACCGGCGCCGAAACGGCCAAGATCCCGGGAAGCACCATTTCCTTCAACGCTGCCTTGGTGCTTATGTCCACGCACCGGGCGTAATCCGCTCGAGCTTCGCCCTCCATCAAACCGGCTATCTCCCTGAACTGTCGACGTACTTCCTCCACCATCAGAAAAGCGGCCCGGCCCACGGCCTGCATCGCCATGGAGGATATGAGAAATGGTAGCATTGCGCCCAGGAACAACCCGATGATGGTCTCGGCGCGGGTGACATCGATGCTTTCCAACCCGACGGTCGTGGCGTAGGCCGAAAAAAGGGCCAATGCGGTCAGGGCAGCCGAACCCACTGCGAAGCCTTTACCCATGGCTGCCGTGGTATTGCCCAGGGCATCGAGTCCATCGGTGACCTCCCGAACATTCTTGTCCATGCCCGCCATCTCAGCGATGCCTCCGGCGTTATCGGCAATGGGACCGTACGCGTCCACGGACAGGGTTACCCCCAGGGTCGCGAGCATACCCACGGCCGCTAGGGATATGCCGTATAGACCCGCCAACTGGTGTGCGGCAAATATGGCCACGACTATGGTAATTATCGGGAGCGCGGTAGCCTGCATCCCCACGGCGAGCCCGGTGATTATGTTCGTCGCTGCACCGGTTTGCGAGGCTTCGGCGATCTTGATCACCGGAGGGCCGGAAGTGTAATACTCGGTGATTCCTCCGATTATTACGCCGGCCAGCAATCCGGCCGCCGTGGCGTAAAACGGACCCAGCTCTCCCAGCTGCGAATTGATTATGAAAAAGAAACCGATCAAGGCGAGGATACCAGCGAAATACGTCCCGTTGCGAAGCGCAGCGGCCGGATCTCCTCCACCCCGGAACTTAACGTAGGCAGCGCCCGCCAACGACGCTATCAGGCCCGCGGTCACCAGGTACAGGGGCAACGTTACCCCAACCGCTCCGTATGTAGTCAAACCGATGGCCATGCTGGCGATGATGGATCCTACGTAAGACTCGAACAGGTCGGCTCCCATGCCAGCCGTGTCACCCACGTTGTCTCCGACGTTATCGGCGATGGACGCGGGGTTCCTCGCATCGTCCTCGGGAATTCCCGCCTCAACCTTCCCGACGAGGTCGGCGCCTACGTCGGCGGCCTTGGTGTAAATTCCTCCACCAACACGGGCGAAAAGGGCGATGGAACTGGCTCCCAGGGCAAAACCATTTATGATGCCGGGGTCGGCGAAGACCCAATAGAGTATTCCCAATCCCAAGAGCCCGAGGGACGCGACGGTGATCCCCATGACAGCGCCACCGGAGAAGGCAATATTCAGAGCAGCACCCTGGGACTTACTCGCTGCCTGGGCCGTTCGAACATTTGCGGACGTGGCAGCCTTCATGCCGACGTACCCGGCGGTGGCCGAAAATATGGCTCCGAGCACGAAGGAGACGGCCGTTTCGGGCGATATCTGCCAGGCCAACAGCCCGGCAACTACCACCACGAAAATGCCGAGGTACCTGTACTCCGTATGTAGGAACGTCATGGCCCCCTCGTGAATAGCGTCGGCGATCTCCTTCATCTTTTCGTTGCCAGCCGGTGCTTGGGCCACGCTTCGGGCCAGGATATAGGCCACCACAAGGCCCACGGCACCCACAATTAATGGTATTATCGTCGCCAGATCCATCTAGTGTTTCCCCCTATTCCGAAAATACATCGTCAGTCCTTTGTGGACTCCAAGGCGCAAGGAATCCGGTCATGGAACCAGCTTTCATTGTGGCGGAAAAGCCCCACGGGAAGCCGGTAAATCATCGCATCCTCCAATAGCATATAATACTCCGGCCAGATCGTAGAGAGGAACTCCGGGACCACCGTTCAACGTGTTATCCGCCCCCGGTTCGGAGCCTTCAGCCACCCGGGCATCCGAAGGCAACTCTACGATGGCGGGGTGCCGCTGTCAACGGGCTAGAAGTGCTCCGGCATGTAGGTCTTCATCGGCGGCAAGAGGGTTCCCAAGAACTCTCGAGTTCCCCGGTGATCGTCCAGCAAGCCGAGCCGATGCAAGTCGTCCGCACTGCGATACCCCGTATATAGTTGAGTGTACCCCTTGACGTCCATCTCTACGTCGGGCGAGGACTCCGTCGGTTGCGTCAGGATCCTACCACCGTGGACTTCTATGGCCACCGAACCCGAGTTCGCGGGCATGAAATTATCGGACACGCTCAATATCATCGAACCCTTCAAGTCGGCCGGGACATCCAGGCGCTCCAACGATTTCCGCACGTCCGACACTCGAACCATGATGCCCGCCCTCCTCTCCACCTTACCCTCGGGGATCCAGTCGAACAGTGGGTCCGACATGGAGATGGCGAAGTGGAATCGATTTATCTGGGAATCGTGGTTGGCGAGGAAAGAGAGTATTTCCCGGTAGGCCGTCATGTCAACGTAGGAAATGTCGGTGACGGTGAGATCCCTATCCCAATCATCTCGGTCCTGCACCGTGTAGGCGACATGCCCGATGACTCGATCTCCGGCATCGCGGGCGAGATAGACGTAAGGATTGCGCTTCCACCCACAAAAGACCTGGGTCCGCCATCCCTCCAGGTCCCTCAACACACTCAGGTTATAGGTGCTTCCCCAGTCGCGGTGAGCTTCATCCAGCTCGTCGACATCGTCCAATTTCGCCGGCTCGAACCGGGCCGTCGATTTGAAACCGCGCAGCGATTTCTTGAGATTCTCCGTCGTCAGAGTGACCCTGGACGACTCTGCACATGTCGCCCATCCGTATCGCGAGTAGAATTCTCTGGAAAAGGGCCACAGGGCACTCACATACATGTTCCGCTCTTCCAGGATAGCCAGAAAATTCGAAAGCATATCGGCGACGTAACCCCTGCGGCGAAACTCGGGAGGGGTGCTGACCTCGGAAATCCCCCCCACATCGACTACCGACCCGCGCGAACGAAAGCGCAAAGGCAGCAACGCACAGGTGGATGCCATCCGGCCGTCGACGAAATATCCGTAATGCTCCATGGTCTCGGGTTCCGGGCGGCGTCGGCATCTTATCTCAGTCCACTCGGAGTAGTCCTTGTCCAGGCCGAACGCGTAATGAATAAGCCGGAGGAACTCCTCTTCCTCGTCCGCCCGAACGATGCGCAGTTCCACTTTATCTCCCATTTCAAACTCCCCTCGTCCGCTACGACGTTATCTTACCCGACGCATCTCCCGGCCACAATAATGAAGCGGCGACGGATCGAAATGAATGGAGGCTTTCCGAAGGAAGCATCGAATACATTCCTTCGATCCTCCTCTCATCCTTCGGTTCAATACGCTGAAGGTAACGGACACTCTTTGCTGAAATATCATATTGAGGTGGCAAACCAGTGGATATCGAGCGTTTCGCGCAGAAAAGAGACCTGGAGATCATTCGCACTCTCCCGAGCAAGAAGAACCAGGTTGTCCTGGTTCGAGAGGGTACGGAGCACCGCATCCTTAAGGCCCACTCCGATCCCCGGGGCGCGGCAGCGCAAAGGGAGCGCGAGGGACTTATCCGGAGCCGCGAGGCC
>SLGS01000157.1 GCA_007136565.1 Clostridia bacterium
CGAGCAATACCACCGTCACCCACGCGCTTCATATCGCGGGACATATGGACACACCATATCCGGATGGGAGAGAGTTGGATACCCTAGCTGCACGCGGGACAAGTGTCTGCCATTGTCCTCTTGTGTTCGCACGCTCGGGTGTAATCTTGAATTCCTTCTCGCGCTATCGAGCGCATGGTGTAAATCTAGCCATCGGCACGGATACGTTTCCGCAGGATATCATCCAAGAAATGCGCCTCGCATCCTATCTCGGGAAAGTCGCTGATCGCGATCGCGACAGTGCCAGTGCGGCGGAGATATATGATGCAGCAACCCTGGGTGGTGCACGGGCATTCAACCGATCCGACATTGGGCGTCTAATCCCGGGTGCAAAGGCAGATATCATTACCATCGCTTTTGATTCACCGGATGTCGCCTTGGTGGACGATCCCATAAAGGCTGTTGTGAACTACTCCCTCGGGCGGGATGTGCGCAATGTCATCGTGGACGGTGAAGTCCTTGTCCGTGATGGCGAGGTGCTGTGCGTTGACGAAGAGCAGATCGTCGCCCAGGCGCAGAATACCTATCGGCACATGACCGATTTCTTGGTCGCCATGGATCCGAAGGGTCGCGAACGCGAAGAACTCTTCCCCTTTTCCTATTCCTTTCGTCGCCCAGATTAGCGCCGCATGAAGAGATATGCATCGGTACCGCCCGAGCGGCGGTATCCGAATCTCAGGAGGTGGATAGATGAAGACGCGATACCGCGGAAGATATGTCGTAGGATATGACGGCACTGCGGGAAACCACGTCATCTTCGATAATGGTGAGCTAGTTGTTGAGGGGAACAAGGTCGTCTTTGCGGGTGGGGAATATGATGGACCCGTAGATGTTGAGGTCGATGCGTCCAATTGCCTGATCTTGCCCGGATTGATCAACGCTCACGGCCTGATGGATGTTTCGATATATCAGTATGCTTTTGACAGGCCACCAGCTGGGGGGTATTTTCGACCAAGGTCATGGGTGGAAGAAGCCAGCCAATCCGACGTATTTACCCCGGAACAGGTCCGCCGCGGTGCGGACCTGAGTTTCCTTAACTTCGCCCGTTCAGGTTGTACCACTGTATGTGGGATTACTTCCATGGTATTCAAGCGGTGGGATGATCCTGCCTGGGAGCCCGAGATCTACATGGAATCTGCCGTGAAATTGGGCATCCGAGCATATTTGTCCCATCACTACCGGGCGCGGGCGCCGTACAGTGCGGGGAATGGTGAGAAATCCTTCGTGTTGGATGATGCCCGGGGAATGATGGGTCTCGAACGATGTATTGATTTCATCGAGAAGTATGACGGTGCGTTCGGCGGGAAGATTCGTGGTGCGCTATTTCCCTATACCTTGGATCAGAGCACGCCCGATCTCCTGCGGGCCACCGCAAGAGCTGCAGAGGCCTTGGATGTGCCTATCCGTATGCATACGGCGCAGTCCGAGGATGAGATAGCATTTCTCCGCTCCGAGTACGGGATGTCACCGGTTGCGTATCTCGAGTCTCTCGGAATCCTTGACCGGCGCTGGTTATTGACACATTCGTTGCATATCGGTGGTAACCATCCTGAGACTGAGGAACAGGATCTGGCCATCCTCGCTCAGCGCGGAGTGAGTGTTGCGAACTGCCCGTGGATTTACACTTTCAATGGTGGTTACCTCAATTCGTTTAGTCGCTATGGGCAATCTGGAATTAACATGCTCATCGGGACCGATACCTTCCCCCAGGATTTGCTTCGGGAGATGCGATGGGCCGCCATAATGTCCAAGGTAGCCGATGGTGCAAGTACCTCGGGTACAGCCCGGGAGGTATTCGATGCCGTCACCATTAACGCCGCGAATTATCTTGGGCGTGATGACATCGGTAAGCTGAGTCCAGGCATGAAGGCCGACGTGGTAATGGTGGATTTCGATCGGTTTAGTATTGGTCCGACTGAGGATCCGATTAGGAGCCTCGTATACTTTGCAACGGCGGCTGATGTGCAAAGCGTAATGGTTGATGGCGAAATGATCATTGACGATTACCGTAGTACCCGGGTGGACGAATCACGCGTCGTTAGGGACTCCCAGGGTGTTTCGGATCTCGTGGCGGATACTCTAGCAGAATGGAGCACGGGATCTTCTGACCGTGAAAAATTCTGCCCCCCCAGCTATCCACGGGTCCGATAGGATGGCTGGGGATCATCTGGTAATGCAGGCGGGCAAGTAGTGGGAGGAGAGATATGGTTTGAAGGATGTCAACATCATCAATGGCACGGTGTATTTAGCAGGAGAACTAAGAGAGTGTGACGTGGTCGTTCGGGGAGGGAAGGTAGTGGAGCTGGCCGCCCCGGGAACTGCCCCCGATACCCCAGAACAGGTGGATGCCGAGGGTTTATGGGTGTTGCCGGGATTGGTTGATGCTCACTTTCACTGTCGAGCGCCAGCTTACTCGGAGCGAGAGGATTTCGAGTCGGGCAGTCGGGCTGCGGCAGCTGGCGGCGTGACCACCTACTTTGAAATGCCGATCAGCACCCCCGGAGTCTATAACGGTGAGGTGCTCAACTCGCGCAGAGAACTAGCTGAGACATCGTCGCTGGTTGATTTCGGATTGTATGCGGCTCCGGGCACCTTAGATTGGGGAGATATCAACTCCGCGGTAGAGGCCGGTGCGATCGGTTTCAAGGTCTTCTTACATGCCGCACCCGCCGATCGACTGGATGAGTTTAAGGGGATCTGCATCACTGATGACGTTCAACTTTATAAGGCGCTGCGCATGGTCTCTAAAACCGGACTCGTTTGCTCCGTTCACGCCGAGGACGAATCTATGATCCAGGCCGTCGCGGAGGAGCTTGGTGACGATGCGGGTACCGGACCAGAGGCGCACGCATTCCAACGTCCCCCGGTGGTCGAAGACTACGCATCGTCGCGCCTACTGGTCTTGGCCGAACACGTAGGCGTTCGCATTCACCTAGCCCATGTTTCGTCGGGTTTCACCGCAGCTTTGCTTCGCCTTGCTAGAGAGCGGGGAGTCGATGCGAGTGGAGAAACCTGTCCTCACTACATTGCCTTTGGTAACGAGGTTATGGAAAAGCACGGGCCGTTTGCCAAGGTGAATCCGCCTATCAGAGGCGGTGCCGATGCGGCCGCTCTGCGGGCTGCGGTCAAGCACGGAGACATGGAACTCCTCGTCAGCGACCATTCACCGTTTACTGTGGAAGAAAAAACTGTGGGGTTCGAAGACATTCGAAAGGCTCCTTCCGGTTCGCCGGGAGTGGAAGGCCTTGGCAGGTATTTCCTCGACCAGGTATTAATCGGTGAATTACCTATGCGGGCCGTGGTGGATGCCCTGACAATCAACCCCGCTGCGAGATTTGGCATAGAGGCGCACAAGGGTCATCTGTTCCCGGGTGCGGATGCTGACTTGGTTCTCTTTGACCCCAATGGATCTGCGACGTTAAGTGCTGGTGAAAGCTTCAGCCGGTCCCGAAATTCAGCGAAGATGTGGGACGGGTATACGTTCCGTGGCCAGATCATATCCACCTGGGTTCGTGGCGAGTGCGTCTACAAGGAAGGCGAGATTCTCGGTAGGCCCGGATTTGGACGAATGGTTGCCCCGAAGCGCTGTCAAGTGGATTGTGGAGGTGTGTAGATTTTGAAGACCAAGATTAAGGGTCGCTATGTTGTTGGCTATGATGACCATGCAGGCTCTCACGTGATTATTCCCAATGGGGAAGTGGTCTTTGAAGACAACGAAATCGTTTACGTGGGTAAGTCTTACCCCGGCTCTGTAGACAATGTGCTCGATCGAACTAGTTGCTTGGTCAGTCCCGGCTTCATCAACGCCCACGCACTCGTGGATACCAGTATATTCCAGTATATCACCTTCGATCGAGAGCGAAAATCCAGTCTGAGGTCGAAACAATATGTGTTTGACCAAGAAGAAGAGGTTTTCGATCGTCAGAAGATTCTGGACGGTGCCCGGCACTCGATGCTCAACATGGTCAGAGGCGGGAGTACCACCATCCTAGGAATGACTGCGGGCGTCTTCAAGCGCTGGAATGATCCCGACTGGGAACCGGAAACGTATATGGAAGCGGCGGTGGAACTGGGACTTCGGGCATACCTCTCGCACAGTTACCGAAGTGACATGAGCTTCGGTGTGGATGATCGCGTTGAGAAGGTGCGCGACGAAGAGAAGGGACGAGAAGGACTCGAGAAGAACGTCCAATTCATCGAGAAGTACCAGGGCAGCTTCGGCGACACGATACGAGGGCTTCTTATGCCTTACACCCTGGATACGGTGAGTCCAGACTTGCTGAAGGAGACCCGCAGGGAAGCCGATCGTCTCGGTGTTGGGATCCGAATGCACTTCGCTCAATCCGACAAGGAGATCGAAGAGATTCGCCGACTGTACGATAAGACCCCGGTAGAGTATCTGGCCGATCTCGGGGTTTTGGGTCCTCACCTGTTGTTGACCCATACCCTGCACATCGCCGGCAACTTTGGAACACCTTAGCCTGATGGCCGCGAGCTGCAGATGCTGGCGGACAATGATGTCAGTGTCTGCAATTGCCCCTGGATTTATACATTCCGTGGCGGCTACCTAAACTCGTTTAGTCGGTATGGGCGCGCGGGTGTGAACATGTGCATCGGTACCGATACATTTCCGATGGACATCATCAACGAGATGCGCTGGGCGGCCATCATGTCGAAGGTTGCGGATCAAGCCACCACCACAGGAACTTCTCGTGAAGTGTTCGATGCCGTGACTCTAAACGCGGCGAA
>SLGS01000181.1 GCA_007136565.1 Clostridia bacterium
CGTCCCACTCGTTACGGGTGCCATACTGGATCGATTCCTGGAGTCGACTTTCGAGATGGAGGCGGACTTCTTCGCCCCGGCGGTGACCCGGGAGACGAGCGAGGAGCGATACCCGACGGTGGAGAGGACCTATGCTCGTCTGCGGGGGCTCGAACTTACCTTGGGCAATTGCTTTTTGGCCACCCGTGACTGCGTGGTGGCGTTACTCCCCATGCTCCACCGTCTTCACGCGCACAGGAAGAGCGTTTTGAGGGTCGCGTGGACCATCGGACCCGTATTCCTCCTCAAGATGGCCCTGGGGCTAGCCGATTTGCCCGGGGTAGAGAGGCTTTTCGAGCGGCTCACGGGGTACGTTGGTCGGGCCGTGATCAGCCCCGACCCCGAGATAGCCCTGGATGTGGACAAGCCATCGCACCTCACGGCCTTGTCCCGATTGGGCGGCCCGGGCGGTGACGATTGCAATTGACCCCATTTCCGAATATTCTATTCCCATAATACCCGAATGTTCGGAGGGGTTTCGATGGATTCCAAGATGTCCCGCAGTGAACGCGTCGCCTACATGACCGCGAGATTGGTTGCAAATCCATCCCGCCTCTTCGGTTTGGGCGATTTTGCCGAGGAGTTGGGTGTCGCCCGCTCCACGGTCTCGGAGGATTTTTCCCTGATCCGGGGGGCATTGGCCTGCGGAGGTGGGGGCGTAAAGACCCTGCCCGGGGCGGCCGGAGGGGTCATGTACAAGCCAAGGCCATCCGCGGAGCAACTCGAGATGATCCGGATGGACCTCGCGGTGGAGTTGGCCAGGCCGGAGCGCGTCCTTCCGGGTGGCTTCCTGTACATGACGGATTTGATCTTCTCCCCGCAATGGTCCGAGGCCTTCGGTTCCTATTTCGCCAGCCTCTTCGAACCGCTCTCCGCCGACGCCGTGGTGACCATCGAGACCAAGGGCATCCCCCTGGCGCTCATGACCGCCCGCGGCCTGGGCCGCCCCCTGGTCATAATCCGCCGCAATAGCCGGGTCACCGAGGGTAGTTCGGTGAGCATCAATTACGTTTCCGGCTCCTCGTCGAGGATACAGACCATGTCCCTTCCCAGGAGGGCCCTCGAGCCCGGTAGCAAGGTGGTAGTCGTGGACGACTTCCTGCGCGGCGGCGGCACGGTCAGCGGTGCGGCCGATCTCTTGGCCGAATTCGACGTGGAAGTCCTGGGAACCGGTGTGGTCGCCGCCACCGAGGAACCCCGCGAAAAGCTATTGAAAGACTACATATCCCTCGTGGAGATCGGTCGCACTTCGGACGGTGCCGCCAGGGTCCGCTGCAATGCCCCGGATTTACCCGGATCCGATTAGAGGGAGGATCTCCCCCTTCCGTGTGGAAATATCTGGAAAAGGCCCGGAGGGGAGGATTCCATGCAAATCTCCGAGGTTCGCCTGCGGCGCGTCGAGAGTGGTAATCGGACGCGGGCCGTGGCATCGGTGACCTTCGACGATTCGCTGGTCGTCCACGAGATCAAGCTCGTGGGGGGCGAAGAGGATGGCTATCTGGCCATGCCGAGCAGGCGCCTGCAGGGCGGCGAACACCTGGATATCGCCCACCCCGTGAATACACCCACCCGAGAATATATCCAGCGCGAGCTGGCGAGGATCTACGATGAGGCCGTGGCGGAGAATCGCAGGGAATATCGGGTTTTTCTCGATTGACCCCCTGGGGGCGCCGGGATCTTTCCTTGCGCCCCTTTGACCTCGTGCCAGCTCGGCCCCGGGATGGTATCGTATATGGGCGGGGAAGGCTCCGCCTGCGCCGGGTAATATCGCGCACCCCGCAAGATGCTTGAAGGGTGGTCGCTTACTAATGGACGACATTCGCGGATTGATCCTCGCGGCGGGTCAGGGCACCCGCATGAAGTCTGACATATTGAAGGTACTCCATCCCGTCATGGGCAGGCCCATGATTTCCTTGGTGGTCGATGCCCTCGTTTCGGCGGGAATCTCAAGGCCCGGGGTGGTCGTCGGTTTCCAAGAAGACAGGGTTCGCGAGGTGCTCGGGGACGAAGTGGAGTACGCCGTCCAAGGGGAACAGCTGGGGACCGGCCACGCCGTCATGCAGGCGGCACACCTGCTGGAGGGTTACAGGGATGTCCTGATTCTCTACGGAGATGTCCCCCTGGTCACCTCGCAGTTGCTCGGAGATCTGGTTCGGCGACATCGCCTCGGCGGTGCCTCCGCGACGCTCCTCACGGCGGAAGTCGATGATCCCGTCGGCCTGGGCCGGGTCGTCCGCAAAGGGGGCGAGCTGGTAGCCATCGTCGAGGAATCCGACGCGTCGCCGGCCGAGGCGGCGATAACGGAAATCAACACGGCCATTGCGTGTTTCAAGGTCGATGCCCTCCTCGATTGCCTTCCCCGCCTCGAGGCTGACAATGCCCAGGGCGAGTACTACCTCCCCGACGTCTTTCCGATGCTGCTCGAAGAAGGTTTGACGGTGGAAACCATTCGCGCGCCGCAAGCCGGTCCCGTACTGGGTATCAATACCAGGTCTGGATTGGCCGAGGCCAACGGGATCATGCGCCGACGCATCCTCGAGGATATAATGGAGTCGGGAGTTACCGTGATGGATCCGGGGACCACGTGGATCGATGCGGGCGTGGAAGTGGGCCGGGACACCGTCATACTCCCCAACACCATCCTGCAGGGGGATTGTGTCGTCGGATCGAATTGTCGCATCGGGCCCAACGCGCACATCTTGGAGTCCCACCTGGGAGACGATGTCAACCTTTGGCACTCGGTCGTCGAGCATTCGCGCATCGGCAATTCCGTCACCGTTGGACCGTATGCACATCTGCGCCCGGGTAACGACCTGGGTAACGGGGTGAAGGTAGGGAACTTCGCCGAGTTGAAGAACACCAGGCTGGGAGAGGGATGCAAGGTTCCCCACCACTCATATGTGGGCGATGCGGAAGTGGGCTCCGGCGTGAATTTCGGGGCCGGTGTGGTTACGGTCAACTACGACGGCTGGCAAAAGCACATGACCGTCGTGGACGATGGCGCCTTCATCGGTTGCAACAGCAACCTGCTCGCGCCGGTTACCGTGGGGGAGAATGCCTTCGTGGGAGCGGGATCTACCGTCGACTCCGACGTGCCCGCGGGGGCCCTGGGCATCGGCAGGGCGCGCATGGTGGTCAAGCCCGGCTGGGTCGAAGCGAAGCGGGGGAAAAGTAGCGGCGGGAGAGTCTTCGGGAAGGATGAAGAGGATGGCGACTAGCATCTGCGGTGACGGCAGCTACGGGAAACTGAAACTCCTGGGGGGTAACGCCAATCCCGACCTGGGGCGAGCCATTGCCGCCTACATAGGAACCGAGCTCTCACCCATGGTAGTGGAGCATTTCAGCGACGGTGAGACCAGGGTAATGATCGACGACAACGTGCGAGGCACCGATTCGTTCATCATTCAGCCCACCAGTCCACCCGTAAACGAGACGCTGATGGAATTGCTCATCATCATCGACGCGCTCAAGCGGGCATCCGCCCGCCGCATCACGGCCGTCATCCCCTACTACGGATACGGTCGCCAGGATAGGAAGACCCGGGGCCGCGAACCCATCACCTCCAAGCTGGTGGCCAACCTGCTCACCACGGCGGGCGCCGACCGCATCCTCACCGTAGATCTTCACGCGGGACAGATCCAGGGCTTTTTCGACATACCCATGGACCACCTCTCGGGGGCACCGATCCTCGCGGACCACTTCGCCTCCCTGCCGACGGATGAACTGGTGGTGGTCTCCCCGGACGCGGGCGGGGTTGCCCGCGCTCGCTCCATCGCCCATCGGTTAGGCGTAAACATCGCTATAGTGGACAAGCAACGTCCCACCCACAACGTATCCGAGGTCATGAACATCATCGGGGACGTCGAGGGGAAAGTGGCCCTCATAGTCGACGAGATGATAGACACCGCCGGGACCCTTTGCCGGGCCGCCGAGGCCCTCATGCGAGCCGGGGCCAGCGAAGTTCGGGCGACGGCGACCCACCCGGTTCTCAGTGGGCCGGCTATCGGTCGATTGTCCGAGGCCCCGATTTCGGAGTTAGTGGTCACCGACACGATACCCACCGAAGCCACTGCGTTGGCGACGCTCAAAGTCCTATCCGTGGCGCCGTTGTTGGGCGAGGCCATAACCCGGATTCACTCCGATCGCTCGGTCAGTGCGTTATTCCGGTGGGAATCTCCCCCGACCGCGCGCTAAGCCCCGGTTTGACAGGCTCCGCGGCTAGGGATACCATAGGCTTCGGACTATTCTCGAAGGAGGCAGGTCGTCAATGGCTGACTTAACGCTCAAGGCCACCGTGCGCGAACCGGGAGACTCCCGGAATCTGCGCCGTGAGGGATACATCCCGATGGTCGTATACGGTAGGGATGTTCCGAACCTGCACCTCAAGGTTGAAAGACCGGCCCTGGTGGCCTTCATGGCCGCCGGCGGTCATCGTGGGCTTCTCGATCTGAAGATCGAAGGATCGGAGGTGTCCGGCGGCAATGAGCGCAAGGTCATGATCCGTGAGATCCAGCGCGAACCCCTGGGACACCACGTACTCCATCTCGATCTGTATCAGGTGGATATGGCAGAGAAGATCACCACCGAGGCCTGGGTGCGGATTCACGGCGACGACGTAGTTACTGGTGGCGAAGGTATCTTGCAGATGGGTCTAAGGACCCTGTCTATCCAGTGTTTGCCCGGTGACATCCCCGATTACATCGACGTCGATGTAAGCCAGCTCGAGA
>SLGS01000189.1 GCA_007136565.1 Clostridia bacterium
AAGAAGGTGGTCGAGACTTGAAAAATCTCAGGGGTAGCCGACTCCGGGGATATGCCATGTCCGTAAAGCGCAAGGGGCTGGCGGCCTTCCTCCGCCGGGAGATCAGCGAGCTTTACCCTCCGCCAAAGGGTTTCATCGAGGCACTGTCCGAAGATGCCGCGGCTTACACCGTCTCGCTGATGGATCGGGGACTCGGTACGATCTCTATGGATCTCATCGACGGTCGACACTTCAACGCAAAACGCGCATCCGATGGTCAACCGACGAAGGATGTTTCCCTTTCCCTAGTAGAAGAAGACGATATCGAGATCCTCGAGAAGATGGGCAGCGCCGGCGCCCTCACGTCGAGGATGGCGCGGGTGCTGGAAGATGCCTGTGCCGTCGATGCCTCTTTCGATGGCAGGCGCCTCGCCCTCCTGTTCCCCCTTTCCCTTCGAGCCCTGAGGAACCGCCTGAAAGCCCTTTGGACGTGCGGCGCTTTCTTGCCCCTGGCCGGTACGTCCCGGAAGAATCGCAACTTCTGGGAGGACCTCCGGGGCGTTCTCGCCGTTCGTCACTATCTCGAGGGTGAGTCCCTCGAAAGTCTCCAAAGGCGCATGCTGTTTTCCGGGGAACGCTGGCGCACCTGGGCCAGGGGTTACGCACGTTGCTATTGGAGGCTCGTCCGCGGTACCAGGGATCCGCGGGAGGTGGCGTGGGATCTCGCTATACCCGAACCCATGGTGGAGGGCTGGTTCTCCATAGTCAGGGATCTCGGTCCCGACGCGGCTTCGCCCAATCCCCTGGGGGAGGCGGCGTTCCCCCGCGATCCCTACGATGGGAATTTCCACCTTCGCCTCGTGCATCGATATGATTATCCGCCTCCCGCGGCCCTTTCGCTGACGGGGCATCTGCGACGTGTCGCGAGCGAACTCGGGGACCATCGGGCCCCGGGAGAAATCGTCCATTTCGCGATCCCGGCCGGCCAACCGCTGACGATGTCGCTGGATAACACCCCCCTAATGCCCGTGAGGCTCGAATACCTTCATCCCGGGGATTGGGATTACCTCGACGTCGACAGCCCGGTCAACCTGCGCGTCCACAGGCTCCGGCGACTGGCGTCATCCGCCTACGAACAGGGCGCGGCGCTCACCAACCACGACCTCGCCTACCTGACGGGGCTTTCCACGGACGCCGTGTCTCGGGTCCTCGGGCAAAACCGAGACATACGATCGTACACCCGCGGGCGCGTCGCGGAGATCGAGTCGGGGATCGAGGAGTTGGAGGAAATCCACCGCAGGTATTGCGCGGGGGAGAAGGCAGAGGTCATAGCGGAGGAACTCGGGCAGGATGCCGACCTTGTCAGTAGCTACCTGGATTGCTTCTGCCGTTTGTCGGGAATGCTCGATTCGCCCGAGAGCGCCGGAGAACTCGCCGCCGAGTTAGGAGTCACCCCGCGGATCGTGGAGATATGTCGCGAGCTGCGATCGGAGTTGGAAGCTCCCCCGAGCTCATCGTGATCCATCCCGCATCACTCCCCGCATCGCCAACAGTTTGAAGTCCTCCCCACCGGCCCATGGGCTCACTCCTTTGCATTTCCCCCGGCCGATGAGATCCCCCGGTTGTCCCGTGAAAATTCACCCTCAACTTTGTCGTGCCGCGTGACGATATTGAATTAAGAGAGAGCCGATGATGAGAAGGGTGGTAGAGGCATGGATTCCTCCGAGCGCCACGCGCATCATTCCATGGTGACTTTCCTCATAGATGATCAGGAGTACGGAATTAAGACCGAATGCATCAGGAGCATCATCCCGGTGGGTGATTTGACCTTTGTCCCCGGCGCTCCATCCGCCGTCGCGGGCGTCATCAACTTGCGCGGTGACATCATTCCAGTGGTCGAGCTGGACGGAAGTGGTGGGCGCGCCTACGCCTACGGCGACGAGGGATTGGCCCTGGTGGTCGAGGTTTCCGACGAGAGGGAGGACCTGGCGGTGGCCCTGATGGTCGACGAGGTCACTCAGGTCGATCGGGCGGATTTCT
Source organism: Clostridia bacterium (assembly GCA_007136565.1). Lineage (GTDB taxonomy): Bacteria > Bacillota > Sulfobacillia > SLMV01 > SLMV01 > CSSED11-154. The sequence continues at coordinate 2,020 of SLGS01000189.1, forward strand.
CCGGGATTGAGGACACAGATGATCTCATGGTCGCCCGGAACAGGGCCGAAGCGGTGGTGGGTGTTTTGTCGAGGGACGCGGGGCCGATACTCATCCTCGAACCCACCGGTTTGGTACCCGAGGAAGAGGAGGTCGGATCCTGATGGATTGGGACGACGACGGTATGGACATGGGCTCCGAGGAGATGACAACCCTGGTGGCCGAGGCCGAAGAGGAGTTGGATAGGGCCGAAGGTGTCCTCTTGCAGATGGAGGCGGCGGGCGGGCAGTTCGGTCGCCGTGATGGGGACCAGGCCAGCCTCGACACCCTCTTTCGTTCGATGCACACCCTCAAGGGGAACGCGGCGTCGGTCGGCTGGGTAGAGATGACCCGGCTGGCGCACGCCGCCGAGGACCTGATGCAGGGAGTGCGGGATGGGATGGTAACTCCCAGCGAGGAAATCGCCGACGTATTGCTGCGGGCGGTGGATGTCATGAGGGAGCTAACCGCGGCGTTGGGATCCGGGGGGCAACCGCCGGACGTACCGGAATCCCTGGTGGCCGAAATCGGGCGACTCTCCGCTTCCGACGGAGAGGTGCGCTGCCCGGGGGATTCGGGATCCGTCGATATATTGGGATATGCTCCCGACCCGCCGGAGATGAACGCCGACTCGATTTGCGAGGTTCGCGTCCGGGTTTCCGAGGAAACCGATATCCCCGCGGTTAGGGCCCTCCAGGTAATCCTCGCCTGCGAGGATTACGCTCGGGAAATGATCTCCAATCCCCCAAAGGAAGGAATCGACGAGGGAGCACTGGAGGACGGTGGCTGGGTGATATGCCACCTCGGCGATCCCTCGGACGTCGATCACCTGGAGGGCATCCTCTGGGATATCGAGGGCGTCGTCGAAGTCGAAAGGGGACGGATGGAGGAGAGTGCACCCGGGCCCACGGCGGAGACCGACGACGTCCCGGCGGAAACCGAATCCGCGACATCTCGCTCCGGACGATCGACGGAGTCTCGACAGATACGCGTGGATGTCGCGCTCATGGACAGGCTCATGAACCAGGTGGTCGAGATGGTTATCAACCGAAACCGGTTGAGCAGCCTCATCGACACCCTGGCCGATCACGGGCTCTCGAACCTATCCGAGGAAATGAGCGCCACGGTCGAGCAGATGGCGGGGATCACGACCAGCCTGCAGGAAGACATCATGCAAACGCGCCTCGTTCCCCTCGAGAATCTCTTCCGCCGCTTCCCCCGGATGATGAGGAACCTGCGCAAGTCCTCGGGGAAGGAGTTCGAGTTCGAGGTGGAGGGTGGAGATACGGAGATCGATCGAAGCCTCATGGATGCCATCGGGGATCCCCTGATTCACATACTCCGCAACGCGGTCGACCACGGGATCGAGGATCCGAAAACCCGCGAAGAGGCGGGTAAGAGCCCGGGCGGTGTGATCCGCCTTTCGGCCTTTCGACAGGAGAATCACATAATCGTCGAAGTATCCGATGACGGGGGAGGGTTGGACTTCGATGCCATCACCGCCAGGGCGCGTCGCCAGGGAATCATAGATGTCGACGGGGAGCGCAGGATGAGCGAGGAAGACGTCCTGGATCTACTTTTTAGCCCCGGTTTCAGTACATCCGAGGAGATAACCGAAATCTCCGGGCGCGGTGTCGGCCTCGATGTCGTACGGCGAGACGTCGAGGAGGTTAATGGCACCGTGGTCGTGGATAATCGGGAGGGAAGCGGCTCAACTTTCCGCCTGTCATTGCCCCTCACCGTGACGACGGTAAGGTCGCTCCTGGTGGATATCGGTGGGCAGGTTTACGTGATACCCCTAGGGAGCATCCGGGAGACCATTCGCCTCGAGAGCGTGGATCTTCATCGTGCGGGCGAGACACCCATGCTACCATTCCGCGGCGACTACATACCCCTGTTCAGGTTGGAGGACTTCTTCTCCGGGTGCGAGGGTGCATCATCCAGCGGTCGAGAGGGCTACATCGTTGTGCTCAGCATGGACCGGAGAGATTACGGGCTCCTGGTGGACGATCTTCTCGGCGAAGAGGAGAGCGTGATCAAACCACTTCGTCGCCCCATCGGGAACATCCCGGGGATCTCCTCTGCCACCATCAGACCCGACGGGCGCGTCGCCCTGATACTCGATGCCAACGGGCTATTCAAGGAAATGCGGAGAACGGCCAGGAGGGTGATCAATGAGTAAGATACTTGTCGTGGACGATGCCGAGTTCATGCGCATGAGGTATAGGAAATTACTCGCTGGCGAGGGATACGAGGTGATCGAAGCCGCCGATGGGCGCGAGGCCATCTCGGTATACGAAAGGGAAAACCCGGATCTAGTGTTGATGGATATCACCATGCCCGTGATGGACGGTCTCGAGGCGTTGAAGGAACTCAAGGCCCTGGATTCGGACGCCCTGATCGTTATGAGCAGTGCGCTGGGGCAAGAGCGTGTTGTGCTGTCGGCGATCAAGGACGGGGCCAAGGATTTCCTCGTGAAGCCCTTCAAGCCCGAAAACGTCCTGGATACCCTCAAAAAACACCTCGCATGATAGGGGAAAGGGCTGGCTCATGGCAAAGGATTCCAAGATTAGGGTGATACCCTCCGGTTTGCTGGTCATAGGTTCCTCCACGGGAGGCCCGGGTGCGCTCGTAGAGGTGATGCGCGCCATTCCGGCCGATTACCC
>SLGS01000128.1 GCA_007136565.1 Clostridia bacterium
TATCCTCGAGCCTCATCTAGTGCCCACCCTTTCTTCGGATATAGAGCCCTTTCTGTTCTTCCGCCCGGGCCCAATATTCAAACAAATCGCTCTCCCACCATTATTGCACCGGGGATGAACGGTGTGATAGCGATCCCCGGGGAAGTCCGACGGCATGTGACCCCCTACTTTCCACTCCCCGCGTCTTGCGCTGGGTAGCTTCCCACCGAAGACGCGACTCGAGTAGACCTGAACCCGGGTGCGCGCGAGAAACATCCATACGGCTGTTTCTCGACGCCCCGAACACCCGCGGCAGCCGGTCCAACCACGAACGGCATCTGTTCGAGCAACGACGGGGAGACGCCAACGGGACGCTTCGGCCGAGATATCCTTGGGCGGGGTCTCGCCCACTTCTCGATGATTTGCCGACCCCGCGGGACAATGCAGCTCCCGGGGAGGAGGGCCATGACCGCCGCCATAATCAAAGCGTTTCGTCCCATAGGGGGTATCCATGGAAAGTCAAGGGTGCCCGCCCTCCTACGCTTCGCCAGAGCCCCGATCACACAGCGCGATCCTCCAATAGACCCAAAGGATGTGAAAGCCCAGGAAGATGAATAGACCGGTCCAGACCGGGATGCTTCGGTAATCCGAGGACTGCACGAGGGAAACCAAGATGGCCACCCAGGCCCAAAGTGACCAAGCGATCTTTAGGTTCAGCATATGGGTGTAAACACCCACGGTGGCGTCCCGCCCCAAGAACGATTCCAGTCCAATCGCCAAGAGGGCCGCCGCGAAGAGGCGAACGAAGAGGGGATCGGAGCCGACCCAGCCCAACCAATCGAGGGCGCCCGTCGAAAAGACCAGGAGGGGAATCCCGACGATCATGTCCACCGCGAAGTGGACGATGAACGCTGTGCGCAATGCGGGTGGGACCCCCCGCTCCGCCCTACCCTGCTGAGTAGTCTTCCACTCTCCCACGCCAACCATCTCCCCACGTCTCGATATTGACCCTTGGCTGCATTTCGCATCCACCCGCTCGAAGTGGATCCCGGGAAGAAGGCAATGCCACACCGCATTCGCTCCGGGTAGATCCAACCCCCCGAGAGTACGAGCTCGGTCGCGAACCGGGCGACTGCCCACATTTTATCCATTTCCGACGGGATCATGAATCGGAAGGGAGTGTCTCAGGACCCCGCCGCATTGGCATATTAGGTTCGAGGGGCGCGGGAAACGAAGGTTGCATGCGCGAATCGGTTCTGAAGATTCAATACAAGTGGAAGCGGGGTTATCTCAGTTGCGCTTACGTTCTAATAGACACGACGGATTAAGTCTGATCGAACTCATCACCGGCCTAGTCATAATCGGAATCGTCGTATCGATAGCCATATTGGTCTACGACGGTACCCAGGTGCGAGCCCGCGAACGGGCCGACGAGGCCAACGTCCGAATTCTCAACAGTTCGACGCTCCAGTGGATGCTGGACGACGAGAGTCGCGATCCCCGAGAGTACGATACCGCCTCGCTGAAATCGGAATTGGAGGGCTCATACATATCGGACTGGCCGGACTCCCCCACCGGTTCCGACTATGTCCTGGCGGAGGGGCGCTGGACCCTAGAAGAATAGCCCGGGATTGTTGGCCGGCCTTCTCCGGCGCCGGAAAGCCACCCCGGGGCGAGCAACAGCGTAAGGCCCATCACCCATATCCTCTAGGGTGTGATGGGGGTGCCCTCGGAAACCTCCGCCCGTCGTTCAATGTACTTGCGCATGCGGGTGGAATTTCCAAGGAAGCCTCGCATGATACTCCCGACTAGCACAGAAAAGACCGTGCCGTCGATGTTACCACCCCGGCATCGCCCCTGGGGACTAGCCCTTCGCGGGACCGATCAATCCTGGCTGGTCACGACGGGAATCGAAGAGATCGGGATCGCCATCGCAATAGAAATGGTCACCCGAGGCTTGGGGCGATGCCACGCGGCCGAAAGGACTCCGATGGTGCGCAAGTGCGGGCGGAAGGTGGCTCGGCGACCATCCGCCCGCGTCAATGCTCAGTGCGTCTTTCTCAGCACCGCACCAGCGCGCTCACCCGTGAGCACCCCTTCGGCGACGGCGACACGGCCGTCGACTATCACGTACTCTATCCCCCGGGGAGGAAGGAGCGGGTCTTCGTAACTGGCCCGTGATTCTACCTCTTCCGGGTCAAAAGCGACTAGGTCAGCCACCTTGCCCTCGGCCACCACGCCTCTGTCGTCGAGCCCCAGCCGACGAGCGGAAGCCTGTGTCATCCGGTGTATCGCCCGGGGGAGCGTCAATACGCCCCGTTCCCGGACGAACTCGCCCAGTATCCGGGGGAAGGAACCTGCGAGCCTCGGATGAGGATGCGGTCCGTAGATCCCATCGGTGCAAGCCAACCCCGCGGGATGCTGCATCGCCGGGACGATGTCCTCTTCGGTGCCCCAGAAGGAGATCATGGTCGCGGCCAGGCGTTCCTCGGCCAATAAATCCATGAGCGCTTCCACTGGATGCTTGCCCATCTCGTCCGCGACGTACTCCAGCGTTCGCCCCGTGACCCATGCGTTGGCTTCGCTACCCACCCAGCTGATCAACACTGTGGCAGGACCGCCCCGGGCATATTTATTCTCCTCGTCGCCTATGATGTCCAGAGTCGTGAGTTGTTCGAAGATCTTGGCTCGGGACCTCGAATCCCGCAACCTAGCCACCGCAGATTCGAGGCCGCCGGCGTGAACCCATCCCGGGAGCAACGCATCCAACATGGTGCTGCCCGCCGCATAGGGATACTGATCGAAGGTCACGTCGAGGCCCTCGGCGCGGGCCGAGTCGATGGCGGCCAATAAGTCTGGCCACAGCGGTGCGTTATCCAGCCCAGCCACCTTCAGGTGGGATACGTGCAGGGGACATCCACTACGCTCGGAAACGTAGCGCATCTCGGCGAAGGAATCCAGTACCCGGGTGGACTCATTCCTCATGTGAACCACGAAGAATCCGTCGTCTTCGGCCACGTATCGGTTCAGGTCCGCCAGTTCGCCCCGATCCGCGAAAGAACAGGGTTGGTAGATCAGGCCGGTGGAAAACCCGAAGGCTCCCTCGGCCATTCCCCGGGCTATAATCTTCCCCATTTCTGCCCGGTCGTCGGATGTTGTGGGCACATTATCGGTGCCGACCACGGCGGCCCTGATGGGGCCGTGGGGCAGGAGATAGCACACGTTGAGCTCCGGCGAGGTGGCGTCAATAGCGTCGAAATACTCTCCTACCGTCTCCCACTTCCACTGGGACGGTTCTCCCCCCAGCAGGCCCGACAACTTGCCGCGCCATTCGGAATGATCCTCCTCAACTATGGGTGCCACCGAGAGACCATCTTGTCCCAGTAACTCCGTGGTTATTCCCTGGGTAAGTTTTATGCCCACACCCTCCGGCCTAAAAAGTGCCAGGTCGGAGTGCGAATGCATGTCGATGAATCCGGGGGCAACCACCATTCCCGTAACGTCGATGATGCGAGGGTCGCCCTCCACCTCATCGATGCCCTCCGGGGCAACCCGGGTGATTATTCCATTTTCGATTAGCACGTCCGCCTCGAAGGCCTCTGAATCCGTGCCGTCGACGACTCGGCCCCCGCGGAGGAGAATCCGCTCATCCCTGCGATCCTTGCCCATAGCCATGCCATTTCTCCCTTCCGAAAAGACACATACCCCCAAAACGCCCGCCCCCGTAGGGGAACGGGCGGTTCGTTCTCCGCCGAAATACGAAGGGCGAGGGGGTCTTACCCTTCGTACTAAAGCTCACCGTCGAAGAAGTCGCATCTTTCAAGTAGCAGAAGGGCGGTTGACGCTACCGTGTCCTCCGCCTCGGCGTAATCCGTCGAATCCGATACAGCTATGGCCATGCAGACGGGATCTCGGCCCTGCCTCCAGACCATCCCAGCGTCCAGGACCACGTTAGGTGTGCTGCCACCCTTGGTGGCAACCGACAGATCGTGCACCGACTTGAGATGCTTGCCTATCCGATTCGAAAACTGCTGTCCCCTCAGGATATTCACAAGGGCCGAGGTATCCTCCGGATGCCCGGCCGTCCCCTGCCATATCTTCGCGTAAAGCGAGAGCAAGTCCCGCGTCGACGTCCAGTTATCCGGGGTGGGGTCACCCGTGACGAAGCCGGTCATGAACCGCGCTACCTCGGTATCGAGGAGACCTATCTCTCTAGCCTTCTCGTTGACAGCATCGAACCCTACGACGTCTATCAATGCATTCGTCGCGACGTTGTCACTGACTATATTCATGAGCACCCCCAAGTTCCAAAGGCTCATGTGCAAAGGATGCTTGAGGCGATGGAGCACGCCACTGCCGGCGACGGAGGCCAGTTCACCCTCGATCGCCATCTGATCCTCCCAGGCTGCACCACCACCGCTTCGTATGGCATCGGCCAGGGCGAGCCATATTATCGGCTTGATGCTGCTGGCGGCTCGATGCTTCTCGTCGGGGTACTCGGAGAATTCGCGGCCAGACCCCAGGTCCCGGGCAGAGTAACTGATCCTAGCCTTACCACCCGCATAGTCCCCGATGTCACTCGCCATGGTCGAGACACCCTCCTCTCCCTGCCGGTGCCGGATCGAGTACGTTCAGGTCACATGTTACATCGAAAAGACAGATATCATCGCCCCGGGTAAGCGTCTTGGCGA
>SLGS01000019.1 GCA_007136565.1 Clostridia bacterium
CACATCCAGATCTCCTCGCGCGGAAACGGTGATCGCCAGTCGCCCATGCGTGGCCATGGCACCCAGCATATGGTCGAAAAACGCTACCCCCGTGTGTATATCCGACGGCCGAACCTCGGTCGACTCCGGGTTCCAGGTTACTTCTACCTCCGTCTCCGAAGTGCTTCTATTCGCCTCTATGGTCACGGTCAATCCCCTCCCAGTTCTCGAACCGCATCGACGAATTCTTCGTTCTCAGGGGGTAGGCCGATGGAAACCCTCAAGTAACCCTCGAGAACGGGCTCATCGGGGAATCTCCGGACGGATATCCCCCTTTCCCCGAGGGCCGACCAAAGCCCTGAGGAGGACAATCCGAACTCTTCGGGGCACACACCAAACAACAGGAAGTTCGTCCGGCTGGGCAACGGCGAAATCCCGGGTATCGATCGCAGATCCCCGTACAGTTCGCCCAGTGATCGCTTTACGGCCGCGACGGATCCCAGCTGGACTTCGGCTCCGTCGAGCAGGACCTCGGCGGCGGCCTGTGCGTATCCGCTCACGTTGTAAGGAGCGCGTGCCGCGTCTATTAAGTCGGCGGTGTCCGGGTGTGCCACGCAGTATCCCACTCGGACCCCGGCCAACCCGAAGGCCTTGGACAAGGTCCTGAGGATTATCACCCGAGGATCCCGGGAGGCCAAGTCGACGAAATCGCCTTCACCGAACTCGGCGTAGGCCTCATCGATGACCAGCACCTCTACTCCCCCATCCAACGCGGCCTCCACGACGTCCCGACAGAAATAGTTCCCCGTGGGGTTGTTGGGCATGCACAGGAACATCATGGCCCCGCCCCCCGAGACACTCTCTCGGACCACATCGGGATCCAGGCCGAACCCCTCTCCCGTGGGGATTTCCTCCACGGGCAATCCCTCGCGTCCCGCGACGACTCGATACATACCGAAGGTCGGCCGCGGGATAACTACCCTGTCGATATCCCGCGAGAAAGCATTGGCGATGAAGGCCATCACCTCGTTGGAACCGTTCCCGACGACCACCTGCTCCGGAGATGCTCCGAGGTACTCGCCGACTCTTTTTCTCACCCCGAAAGAGGATGGATCCGGGTATCGCGCACAATCGACCCCGGATATCGCGCGTCGCAAGGGTTCCAAGAGATCGGGGTGAACTCCGTACGGGTGCTCGTTGGCGTCGAGCTTGATCCTGGATTGCTTGGTCGTAACGGTATAGCGATTCACGGGGATTCACTCCCGCGGGCCTCCGCAGCAAGGCCGTGACCGGTCAGCCCTTCAATGCCGGCTATTCTCGCCGTGCCGGGAGCCATTTCCGCGGCATCCCGAGCGGACATGTTCAGGTAGCTGGAGCGCTTGACGAAATCGGAAACCCCCAGGGGTGATGCGTAGCGTGCCGTTCCCGCCGTGGGCAACACGTGGTTGGGACCGGCGGTGTAGTCGCCGAAGGAGACGGCGCTGGCATTGCCCAAGAAGACGGCCCCGGCGTTTCTGACCCGTCCGAGTCCCGCCCAGGGATCGGAGGTTTGAATGCTCAGGTGTTCGGGGGCCAGCCCGTTGCAAACCTCCCAAAGATCCGATTCGTCCGCAACCAGCGCCCCGCCCCAGTTGGTCAAGGATTCGCGGATGATGTTCCATCGGTAGAGGCCAGGCCCGATTTTCCCCATCCTCGCGAGGATATCCCGAACCAGGCCCTCATCGGTGGACAGAAGGTACACGCGCGCCTCGGGATCATGCTCGGCCTGCGCCAGAAGATCGAGGGCAACCATCTGCGCATCCGCGGTCGAATCGCAAACGACGGCTAGCTCCGAGGGACCCGCCAAGCCGTCTATCCCGACGATACCGAAGACCTGTTTCTTGGCTGCTGTCACGTAACTATTACCCGGACCGACGATCTTGTCGACGCGATCCACGCTCTGGGTTCCGTAGGCCATGGCACCGATGGCTTGAACGCCCCCAATCCTATAGATCTCGTCGAGGCCCAGTATACTCGCGGCGACCAGCACCACCGACGCCACATCTCCGCTCGGGCCGGGAGGAGAGCATACGGCGATCTCCTCGACGCCGGCGAGTTGGGCGGGAATGGCTCCCATCAGGAGCGAGGACGGATACGCCGCCCTACCACCGGGAGCGTACACTCCAACCCGGGCGAGCGGCCGAACCAGTTGTCCGGCAACCGATCCACCGGATGTTACGATGGAATATCCTCTCTCGATCTGGCCACGATGGAAATCGCGAATTCTATCCGCGGCCATCTGGAGAGAATCCACGAGGCGGGGATCGGCGGCTCGAACCGCGGCCTCGATAGCCTCGCGAGGGACACGGAGATCCGCGGCCGAAACCTCAGCCCCGTCGAAAAGCGCGGTGTAACGCGCCACGGCCTCGTCGCCCACGGATCGGACTTCCTCAAGCACTTCTGCGGCCGCCACCGCCACACCGGGATCCAATTCGGGAAAACGATTCACGCCCAAGAAGCGACGGCGAAACTCCTCTAGTTCGAAAACTTCAAGCAAGGTTTGCTCCTCCTTCGATCCGCCCGTTATTTCTTACCCGAGATATCAGGGACGTGATGCGCCCCTTCACCTTCATGCTCACGGGATTGACGATGAGCCTGGCCGTTATGGTCATGACTTCCTCGAGGAGAACCAGGTCGTTGGACTCGAGGGTCTTGCCCGAGGAAACCAGGTCCAAGATTACATCGGCGAGCCCGACCAGGGGCGCCAGCTCCACGCTCCCCTTCAAGGGTATGGAGCGTATGGGAATGCCACGATCTGCGAAGTAGCGGTCGGCCACGGAGGGATACTTCGTCGCCACCCGCAATAGTCCAGCCCGGGTCCTGTAGAATTCCTCGGGATCCTGCCCCTCGGCGAGGGAAGCCCTGGGGGCGGCGATACCGAGGCGGCACTCGCCGAACCCCAGGTCCAACACCTCGTACACCGGTAGATTGGCCTCCATGATGACGTCCTTACCCACAAGCCCGAGATCCGCGGCACCCTCCGAGACGTAGGTCACGACGTCCGAGGGCCTGACCAGCAGATACCTGACTCCCAACACATCATCCTCTTCGACCAGGGAACGGTCCGGCCATCCTCCGCTCTCCCCCGCCAGGCCCATCTCCCGGAGGAATGCCCAGGCATCGGTCTCCAGGCGGCCCTTCGGGAGCGCCACCGTCACGCGCTGATTCTCCGAATCATCGGTCAAGACGACTCACCACTTTCTGCGTCGAGGTGAAACTCGCGAATCTCATCTCCCACCACGAAAACTCTCTGCGCTCCCAGTTCATTCGCCCTGGCCCTAATCCTCGCATCCCCCGCCCCGGCGATCGATTCCAATACCACGCGATGTCCCTCGCCGCGAAGATCGCGGACCAAGGACATACCCGAACCACCGTCCCCATCGTTGGCGAGAACGAGAATGGTTTGATCTGCGTCCGCCAATCCACCGTTGGAGGATGCGGCGGAGGCCACCGCGCCCATATCGACGGCGAAGCCCGTCGCCGCCTCCGGCACGCCAAAACTGCCCATCAAACCATCGTATCGTCCGCCACCGCCGAGATAATCCCCGGTGTCCGGGCAGTAGACCTCGAACACCGGTCCCGTGTAGTAATCGAGATTCCTCACCAGGGAAGGGTCGAAGCCGACCGCAGCCGCGGGAGCATAGTCCCCGAGCAACATCAACAGGTGCGATATTTCGCCTATCAATGCCTCGCCGACCCCCGCCTCCGCGAGCCCATCCAGGCCCTCGCGGTCGAGTACTCCGCTATAAGGTAACAATAGTTCCGCGCGGCGAGATCGGGCCGATGAAAGTCCTCCGAGGATTCCTTCGACGGCGACTATATCCCTGCGGCTCAGAGCATCCCTCAACAGCGCTTTTTGCGATTGATCCAACCCCACCGAATCCGCTATCTCGCCGATGACACCGGTATGACCGAGGTTGATCTGATATCTACCCACGCCCGCATCCTCCAATAGTTGTGCGCAGAGACCGACCGCTTCGGCGTCCGCCCTATCATCTTCGGAACCGATGATCTCCGCTCCGGCCTGAAAGAACTCCCGCTCGCCCAGTTCCCTGCGGAAGAGCCTCGCGAAATAGGAGACCCTGATCGGGCGTGGCACCTCGGTCCACCGGCGCGCCGCCATATCGGCTATGGGGGCGGTCATATCAGGCCTCAGGACCAAAATGCGTCCACCCTCGTCCACCAGCTTATATGCGACATCCTCCGCGGTGCTTCCCGCGGTTCGCAAGGTGTCGTAATCCATCAACACGGGCGCATCTATCTCCCGGTATCCATATGACCGAAACACCCGGCGCATCCTCACCTCGAGATCCCTGCGCTTCTCGGTTTCGTTGGCTACAGACAGGTCCAGCACGGGCTCCTCCTTGCTTTGCCTCTTTATCTGGCTAAAGGAATAAAGACTCCTTAGACTATAGCGTCCGTTCCACTGAAAGTCAAACGCGGTTCGGGAAGGATTCTATGTGGAGGGATATCCGCCGGGGCTTTCTTCCTCGCTCTCCTCGTCGGCGGCTTGAAGGCGTTCCAGGGCCAGCAGGTAACCGTCGGCCCCGTAGCGGAGAAAACGTTTGATCCGGCTTATGGTGGCGGAGCTCATGCCCGTCTCCCTCACGATTTCCTCGTAAGTGCCCCCCCGGTGAAGCATCTCCGCCGCCCTAAAGCGAGCGGCCAGTGTCTCTATTTCTCCGATGGTACAAAGATCCTCGAACAACTGATAAAACTCCTCGACGCTCTCGAGGAGCAACATGGCCTCGAATAATCGATCGGTCGCGGGACTGCGCAGTCTCTCGTCGAACGACATCTCTATATCTCCGCCTCCCCAGGTCGTTTGTTCTGCAAGTGCCCTCCGGATCCCTCCGCGGGGGAAAACTCGATGACCAGGATTTCCCGGGTAATACTCTCCTTCGGCAATCGATACGTCCGCCTTCGCACCACCTTCAAGCCCGCGGTGCTCATCATCGGCTCCGCATCTTTCATCTCGGCGGCGGCATCGGGCCCCTTCCAGAGGATCAGGTGCCCTCCCGGATTAGCCACCGGGATCAGCATCGGCAACAGTTCCGGCAACGGCGCCACGCCCCGGGCAACCACGAAATCCCCGGTGACCCCCGACCGCTCCGATCTCTCGGGAATAACCCTCGCGTTTCGGATCCCCAGTTCGGCGATTACCTTGAGGAGGAACCCGGCCCTCTTGCGTCCACTCTCCACCAGATGGACGATCCACTGGGGGCGGGCCAGGGCCAATACCATGCCCGGGAAACCGCCGCCGCTCCCGACATCCACCAGGGATATCGTGGCGTCCGCCGCCAGGGCTTCGATCTCCCCTATTCCGGCCAAAGAATCCGCCAGGTGCCGGCGCAACAAGAGGTCCGGGTCGGGGTCAGACACTACTCGAATTCCCGATCCCGGTCCGCTCACCAGGTTCAAGAAATCCGCCAAGAGCCGCTCTCCCCCGCAATGCATATCGACATCCATCGAGCGAGCTACTCTCCGCACTTGCATCGGTTCTATCATCGATCCCGCGGCCGCCGGGCCGATATCCATACGAGGAGCACGGAAATGTCCGCGGCGGACACCCCGGGTATCCTCATGGCCTGGCCGATGGATTCGGGGCGAACCGACTCCAGCTTCTCTCTCCCCTGGACGGAGAGACCCGGGACCCCCGAGTAATCCACGTGGGACGGGATGGACTTGCCCTCGGACCTGAGGAATCTCTCCACCATCTCCCGTTGCTTTTCGATGTATCCGGCGTACTTGATTTCGATCTCTACCTCGTCCGAGACCGAGGGTGCGATCTCACGGGTCCATCGGACCGCCCGCATTAACCCCTCGTAGTCGACCTCGGGACGGCGAAGCAAATCCTTTAGACTGCTGACTTCGCGGAGGCTGGATGTCCCCCGGGATTCCAGGTATCCATCCACGTCGCCTTCACCCGGTCTCACGCGGACGTCACCGAGGCGCGCCATCTCGGACTCGATGAGTTCCGCTCGCCTCCTCATCCTCGCGTACCTATCCTCGTCAACGCTCCCCACTCGGTACCCCTCGGGCGTCAAACGGAGGTCGGCGTTACCCTGACGCAGCAGGAGCCTGTACTCTGCCCGGGCGGTCATCATTCTATAGGGTTCTTCCAATCCCCGGGTGACCAGATCATCGATGAGCACTCCTATATAGCCCAGGGATCGGGGTATGATGAGGGGCTCCACATCTCGCATTCGCGAAACCGCGTTGACGCCCGCCAGTAGCCCCTGGCATGCGGCCTCTTCGTACCCGGAGGTCCCGTTGATTTGGCCCGCCGCGAAGAGTCCTTCCACGACCTTGGTTTCCAGGGTGGGGCGAAGCTGCCGTGGATCGAGATAATCGTATTCTATGGCGTAACCGGGACGAACGATTTGAGCTCTTTCGAGGCCCGGAATCGTCGCCAGCACCGCCTCCTGTACATCCTCGGGAAGGCTGGTCGAAAGACCCAGGACATAAAGCTCCCGGCTATCGCGACCCTCGGGTTCCAAGAAGATGGGATGACTGTCCCGATCCGGGAAACGCATGATCTTGTCCTCTACGGACGGACAATGCCTGGGTCCGGCGCCCTCGATGGATCCATCGAACAGCGGTGCCCTGTGGATGTTTTGCCGGATGATCTCGTGGGTTTCCACCGTCGTCCGGGTGAACCAACACGGCTCCTGCGGCCTCATCTGAGTCCAACCGTCGCCATCGGGATCGTGCACCGGCGAGAGGAAGGAAAATGCGCGCGGGACTTCATCGCCGTCCTGGCGCTCCATTCGAGAGCGATCGATGGAATCGGACGCCAAACGCGGCGGCGTGCCGGTCTTGAAGCGGTGCAGCTGTAAACCCAGGCCCGCGAGATTCGCCGACAATCCCCGCGAAGGTAGCAACCCCCCGGGGCCCGATTCGTAAGAATACTCCCCGGTTACTACGCGCCCCTCGAGGTAGACACCGCAGGCCAATATCACGGCTCCCGTTTCGAAGCGTACCCCGGTCCTCGTGTGAACGGCCGCTACCCGACCCCCGTCTACCTCGACGCGATCTATCATGCCCTGCCTCAGGGTCAATCCCGGCTGGTCCATGATCACCGAAAGCATCCTGCGAGAATATGCCACCTTGTCCACCTGAGCGCGAAGGGCTCGCACGGCCGGCCCCTTCCCGGTGTTCAGGACGCGCATTTGGAGGTAGGTATCGTCGACCGCCCTGGCCATCTCTCCGCCCAGGGCATCTATCTCGCTGACCAACTGTGCCTTCGCAGGACCTCCGACGGCCGGGTTACATGGCATGGAGCCTACGCTGTCGAGGTTCAGCGTCAACAGGAGAACGCTGGCCCCCATGCGTGCGGCCACCAGGGCCGCCTCGCATCCGGCATGCCCGGCACCGACCACCACGAGATCGTATTTTCTGCACTCGCTCACGCCTGCGTCCCTCCACATCTCTAAGTCCGGGTACGGGTAGTGTTCCTCGTCGGCTCCGCGCGGGCGACAAGTCAACGCTTCACGGGTGTCACCTCATTTGCCGACGCAATAGTTCGCGAAGATTCTATCGAGCAAGTCGTCCGTTACCGTCTCCCCGGTGATGGTTCCCAGGTGCTCTGCCGCCTCTCGGAGGTCTATCGAAGCCACGTCCACGGGGAAGCTCATACGCAAGGCCCCGGCGAACGAGGACAGTGAAGCGGTGGCGTTTCTCAGCGCTTCCTGGTGCCTGGCACTGGTGATGACGAGGCTCTCGTCGCCGAGCAGGTGGGCTCCATCCGATCCCAGGACCGTGCGGGCAATATTGGCGCTCAATTCTTCGATCCCGTACCCGCTCAACGCCGAGATCCTGACCACCGGAGCCTCGATGCCCAGGGCCCTCAGATCGCCCGGAGATAGCTTCGCTTCATCCCGATCGATCTTATTCAACACGTAAATGCAATGGCGACGATGGCCGATGCCTTCGATGATTTCTCGATCTTCGGGGGTGAGTCCATCGGATTCGTCCAGCACGACCAGCACGAGCTCGGCGCGCTCGACCGCCGCCCGGGCCCTCTCGACTCCCAATCTCTCGACGTCATCGCCCCCCTCCCTAATTCCGGCGGTATCTATCAGGATAAGGGGGAGGCCCTCGACGACGAGTTCTTCCTCCACGGTGTCCCTCGTGGTACCAGGGATATCGGTGACTATCGCGCGATCCATACCCAGGAGAGCGTTGAGCAGAGAGGACTTGCCCACGTTGGGACGCCCGAGGATTACGGTCCGGACTCCCTCGCGATAGGCCCTGCCGGTGCGAGCGGAGAGGAGCAGGGCATCCAATTCTTTTCGTATACGCTCGGATCCGCTCAGCAACTCTTCCACTTGCCGAGCCTCGATGTCCAGTTCGGGATAATCGAGAACCACTTCGACGGATGCCATGATCTCCACTATCTCCGACCGAAGACGTCGAATCTCCCGGCCCAGGCGCCCCTCCATTTGATCGAGGGCCAGCCTGGCGGCCTTTCGGGAGCGGGCAGAAATCAGATCCGCCACGGCTTCGGCCTGCGTGAGATCCATCCTGCCATTTAGGAAAGCCCGGCGAGTAAACTCGCCGGGCTCCGCCGGGCGGGCGCCGGCCTGCAAGAGGACGGCCAGGACGCCCTCGACCGGCACGGGCCCACCGTGGCAGTGGAATTCTACCACGTCTTCCCCCGTATAACTCCCCGGTCCGGGCATGAAAAGGCAGAGGACTTCGTCCACGGCTTCACCGGTGGCGGGGTCCAACACTCTTCCGACGGTAGCTCGCCTCGGCCGAGGGCTCACCACCTCGCCCGCGAGGGAACGGAAGATACCCCGGGAGATGTCGTAAGCATCGGGACCACTCACCCTAACGATGGCGACTCCGCCCCTTCCGGGAGGCGTTGCCACGGCGGCTATGGTATCTTCGACGGATCCGGTAGTAGCCAAGTCCAGATCTCCTCCCCCCACTTCACACTCAATGGCGGTACAAAAAGGGGGACCGCCGGGTCCCCCGCACACTCTCACATGGTTTGCCGGAAACGGGCGGTTATCGGCGCGGCGATATCACCACGAAACGAGAGGGATCGTCACCCTCGCTTTGGGTTTCGACCCTATCGTCTTCATGCAGCGCCATGTGGGCAATTTTGCGCTCGTGCGGCGGCATTGGGTCCAATCTGACCTGCCGGCCTGACTTCACCGCCCTATCCGCCATGCGACGGGCGAGGGCGACCAGGTCCTCTTCCCTTCGACGCCGGAAGTCGCCGGCGTCCAGGATTACCGATCTGCGATCCTCGGACTCCCTGCCGGTGATCACGTTCACCAGGTATTGGATGGCGTTGAGCGTCTCACCCCTGCGACCGATAATCAGCCCCAGTTCATCTCCTTCGATGGCCACCCTGATGAATCGATCGCTCCCGGAGACGTTTAGATCTACCCCCGGGTTGATGTAACCCAGGATTTGGCCCAGCACTTCCCGCACCCGCTCTTCTTTGCCGGGGTTGACCGTAACCCTAACGCGGGACTCTCGCTGACCCAGGACTCCGAGGAACCCCCTGGATCCCTCATCCAGGACTTCCACCTTAAGCTGCGATATATCCACACCTAGATCCCTGGCTGCACTCTCCACGGCTTCCTCGACGGTGCGCCCGTGGCGAACGATACTCTCCATCGTCTCACCCGGCCTCCCCATCGGTCTCCGTTCCGACCGCGTTTTCCTCATTGTTCAGCATGGCATTGACGAAGTATTGCTGTGCGACACCGAAGATGTTGGTCACCGTCCAATACAGGGCCAAACCAGCCGGGAAACTCATGCTGATATAGGCTATGAAGACAGGCATTCCGTACATCATGATGGCTTGATTGCCACCGGCACCGGCCTGTCCGGTACTTATCTTCGTCTGGAAGAAGGTCGCTATACCGGCCAAAACAGGCAGGATATAGAGGGGATCGGGGTTTGCCAGGCTGGGAATCCAGATGAAATCAGCCTGCCCCGCGAACTCGAATCCCCTGAGGGCGGAAAACATGGCGAATATGATGGGCATTTGGAGCAACAACGGGAGGCATCCCGCCAGCGGGTTGACGCCGTGCTCTTTCCAAATCCGAAGCGTCTCTTCGTTTTGCTTGGTGGGATCATCCTTGTACTTCTCCTTGATTCTCTCGATTTCGGGATTGATCCTTTGCATCTTGGCCGTCGACTTGCTTTGGGATACCGTCAGGGGCACCAATAGTAGTCGTACCAGGACCGTCAAGATGATTATCCCGACGCCGTAATTCCCGGTCAGGTCTCCGAAGAAAACTATACCGTTGCGGATGAATTCCACTACCGCCTGCCACATACCTAGTCGTCACGCCCCCCTCGGGAGTCGGCCGCGAAGGAGCGGACCACCCCGAACTATCTCTAGGATCTATTGCAGCGAGGAGTGCCGCCCTCGGGAACCGGATCGTAACCGGATCCGCCGAAGGGATGGCAGCGGAGAATCCTCCGCAGGGCCAGCAGGCCCCCCTCGAGCACACCATATCTCAAAACAGCGGTGCGAGCATATTCGGAACAAGTGGGTTGGAAGCGACAATGCGGGCCGAAATACGGCGACACGTAGTTTCTATAGGCATCGATCACTGAGACAACCAGTCTCCTCGCCAACGGCCTCACATCCCCTCGATATCAACTTTCATGAGATCGAAGTCCCTCGATTCGGAAAGCAGTTCCGATATCCTCACCAGCAAGGATCGCATCTCGGACAGCAATTCGCGGTGGGAGGCATTCAGTGCCCGGCCCCTGGCGACAAATACCAGGTCCACCCCGGTAACCGTCCCCATTATAGCGCGAAAAGCCTCGCGCATGCGGCGGCGAACGCGATTTCTGACCACGGCACCACCGAGGCGCTTGCCGACGGCAAAGCCCACCCTGGCGGGTCCGGGACCCCCCGGGTGAGCGTACAGGACCAATAATCTGCCCGCGACGGAGTGGCCGTCATCGAAGACGCGAGCGAAGGCAGAACCCCCGGGCAACTTCTGCGCCTCCAAGGATGACTCACTCCCCCGACGGGGTCAAATGACCCTCTTGCGACCCTTTTGACGGCGACGCTTAAGGACGCGACGACCGGCCTTGGAGCGCATACGACGGCGAAAACCGTGTCTCCTGGCTGCTCTTTTGTTGCTGGGCTTAAATGTGCGTTTCACGACCCTTGACCTCCCAGTTGTAATCACCGTTTAAGGCGATCGGGGCCCGCGGCCACCCGGCCGGCGGGCCCGAAAATTGGGCGCGGATATCCCCGCGCAGACAACCGAAATTATATGGGGTGCGTGCACGCGGTGTCAACGCGAGGACATCCGCGGATTGCTCGACCGCCCAAAGCGATAGGGATGGTGGGTCAGGGCGCGTCAGGGGATCTTCGAGGACGCGACTGGATTCTTCGGGCCAATCGTTCACCCAGTCTCCGGGCGGCGTCGCGCAATACTCTGCCTCGAATCGCTCCCTCGCCGTCCCCCAGGTGAGGGCATTGATTGTCCATGGAAGGTATTCGCTCGGGCGCGATGGAGATACCCTCCCCGTAAAGGGTGTGGAACCCTCCGACACTACATTCTTCCCCCAGGCCACAGGTGAAGCACGCGTACTCGCCCTGGGCGCTCACGTGGCCCACGACGTCCAGCCGAGCGTCGGCAAAGTATCGTTTCGTGTCGGCGAGCACGTGCTCACCGGTGCCGTCGCTCCCGTCGATCGCCACCATAGCCGCGGGCATCCCCTTCATGGGGAATAACTCCGAGTGACGTCCCGAAAAGCACAGCCGCTCCCAAAAGGCACTGCCCTTGGCGTTCATCCGAGCCCAGTACGTCGGCGCACCGAAAACCAGTCCATCGGCCCCTTGCACCCGCTCCGCTATCGCGGAGAAGTCGTCGGGAAGGACGCAGGTGTTCGTATCGACGCACCCGTTACAGGCCTCGCAGGGTCGCACCAATTTTCCCGATAGGGATATGAAGTCGTGATCCATGCCGGTACTTTCTAGTACCATCCTGACGAGACTCTCCGTTACCTTGCCCCGCCTGCCCGAACCCAAGCCTATCACTCGCATGTGTATCTCCCCTCCTCCTGTTGCAGAAGAATCCATCACATCTAGCAAGCCTTCACCCATCGTTCGCACAGCGTCGTGCCAGGGGTAGAGATACCCCGGCGTGGACTCGAAATATCTACGCATCGGCGAACATCGGGGGTTCGAAGCGCACCGAGAGGACACCCCACCAAGACCCTCACAAGCATATACCTACCCGAATTCCGAGACCCGCAGTCTTGCGGGCGAGGGAGCTTATTCATCACCTCGCTCCCACGCCGAAGGGTTCATCGAGCGCGGGCACCAAACTCGCTTCGTCTCCGGAGAGGAAACCGGGTATCCGGCCTAGAACAATTTGCAGACGAGCCGTCCTCTGTGGGAACGACCCGCGCGACCACAAATCTGGGATATCGTCGTCCCCGGGGCCTTCTTTCTCAAGGATCTGCGCTGGCTCCCTCGATCCCATTCGAGCGCCATGCGGCCTCCCGCTCTCCGAGCAACGCTTGTTTAGAGGGTAAGTCAGCTCGTAACATTGTAAGACACCTCGCAAGGTTCCCGGTCGCGACCGGACCGCCGAGTGAGTCGATGGCCGGTAGTGATTCGTCGTGAACCGGTCCTATCGTCGTAGATGTCGATAATGATTCTGTCGGAGCATCGGTATTTTGGCCGAACCCGACATTGGAGGAGTCGCCCATGTCACAAGAAGCACACCGCGTCTGGCAGGAGGCCCTGAACCGGGTCAGAAGGGATGTGCTGCGCCCCAGCTTCGAAACCTGGCTCCGCAATTCCCAGGCCGTGGGTCTCGACACGCAAAGGGGCCAGCTCACGGTGGCGGTTCCCCACGAATTTGCCCGCACATGGGTACAGGAGAACTACGCCACATCGCTCGAAGAGGCTCTATCGGAAATCGTGGGCGATGATGCCCACCTGGATCTCATTGTCCAGGATGAAGGCAACCATGAACCCGAAGATGACGACGAAGACACAGTTATGGCGGGTGAAGTTCAATCGCCCGAGCGCGCCAACGGTGAGAAGGCCAAAACGCCCTCCAGCGCCCTGAACCGTCGATACACCTTCGCCAACTTCGTGGTCGGCAGCAGCAACCGCCTGGCCCACGCAGCCAGCCTGGCGGTGGCGCAAGCTCCGGCCAAGGCCTATAACCCCCTTTTCATTTACGGGGGCGCGGGCCTGGGCAAGACCCACCTCATGCAGGCCATAGCACACCGAGTCATGGAGAACTCCCCGAAGGACTCGGTGGTATACGTTTCTTCCGAGCGGTTCGCCAACGAACTGATAAACTCCATAAGGGACACCAAGACTGTGAATTTTCGGAACCGCTATCGGAATGTCGACGTACTGCTGGTCGATGATATCCAGTTCTTGGCCGGTAAGGAAAGAACACAAGAAGAATTCTTCCACACTTTCAACGCGCTGCACGAGGCCAACCGCCAGATCGTGATATCCAGTGATAGGCCTCCCAAGGAAATACCAACCCTGGAGGAGAGGTTGCGGTCCCGCTTCGAGTGGGGGCTCATCTCCGACATACAACCCCCCGACCTGGAGACCCGGATAGCCATCCTCCAGAAACGAGCCGCTGCGGAGAGTCTCAACATAGCCGACGAAATCCTCCGATACGTGGCGGAAAACATAACTTCCAACATCAGGGAACTGGAGGGGGCCCTGACCCGCCTGGTGTTTTTCTCTTCCCTCCGGCAGCAGCATATCGACATGGGACTGGCAGAAGAAGCGTTGCGGGACATCCTTCCCAACAGGCGATCCAGCAACTCCGTAACCGTCAAGTCCATCCAGGAGTACGTCTCCGGTCAAATGGACGTCAGCGTTTCGGAGATCAACGGACGAAGACGCACCCAGGCCGTGGCCTACGCCAGGCAGGTCGCGATGTTCTTGGCCCGGGAATTGACGGATGCATCTCTACCCCAGATCGGCAAGGAATTCGGGGGTCGGGATCATAGTACGGTCATACACGCCTGCAACAAGATCAAGGATCAGGCGGCGTCGGATCCGTCGGTGGCCGCTTTCTTGGAGGACATGCGAGGAAGCCTTAAGAGCTCTTTTTGAGCATGTTCACAAGCTGGTGGTAAGTCCGGGGAAAATCTGTCGAGAGATCGTGGACAACCCGGGGTGGTTGATAAACCCGGGGATAATGTGGAGAGTGCGACGGCGATACCAACAACCTGTAAACAGCGATGAGATTCACCCGGGAGGGTCTATAGCGGGCTTTTCAACACTATCAACAACACCTACTACTACTGTTACTAAATCTTTAATATAGACACTAGTAACCGAAAGCTTGAGTTCGAACCGAGGAGGGGAAGGTGTCCCCATGAAAGTGATCACCGATCAATCCCTTTTGCACGCGGGACTGCAGATGGCCTATAGAGCTATCGCCGGAGGTACGGCGCACCCCATTCTTACGGGGGTTCTGCTGACTGCACAAGAGGGCATCCTGCACCTGTCGGCGACGGATCTGGAAAAGAGCATCGAAGCAGTCGTTCCCGCGGCAGTGGAGATGCCCGGATCCCTGGTTTTGCCGGGCCGTGAATTCAGCGAGATAGTCGGGCGCATTCCCGGGGGAGATATACAAATCAGCGCTCCCGAGGACAGGCACCAGGCCGTGGTAACCTGGAGGGCGTCGGAGTTCGTCCTGAATGGATATCCGCCGGACCAATTTCCCTCGCTTCCCACCGCCGACGGCTCTCGCGGCTACACGGTGCCCGCCGCCGATCTTGGGCGCTCGCTTTCCAACACGGTATTCGCGGCGTCCACCGATGACGCTATGCCCGTCATAAGCGGTGTTAGGCTAAAGGTCGGTGAGGGCAAGATCCAGGCCACCGCGACCGACGGATATCGCATCGCGGTCTCCGAAATAGAAGCCCCCTCGGCGGGCGGCGAGGTCATGGAAGTCGCCCTTCCCAGGAAATCCATAGGAGATCTGGTCCGGGTCTTGTCATCGGCTTCGGCCGACGACGAAGCCACCCTGGCACTATCGGAGAACCACGTGTTTTTCGAGTTACCCGGCGGGGTCAAGTTTTCGACGGTGATACTCGAAGGGCAATATCCCGACGTTTTGTCCATGGTGCCCGCACCGGGTGATTACGGCACAGAAGCCCGGTTCGATAGAGGGGAGTTCTCGGGTGCAACTTCGAGGACGGCTCTGCTCGCTGAGGATCACAGGGGTGCACGTCCCATTCAGTTGCACCTCAAAGAGGATCGGTTGATCCTGAAAGCCAGTTCGGCGGAACTGGGTGAGGCCTACGATGAAATCGACGCCGAGGTAATGGGCCCCAACGTGGACATATTGTTCCAGGCCAAGTACCTCATCGAGGGGATCAGGAATATATCGCGCGATAGGGTGGTCTTCAATCTCGACGATGCCGAGAGCGCGGCTCGTCTCCAGGGCGAAGATGACCCCGAGTTTTACTACGTGGTATTGCCGATGAAGCCTCGTACATAGAATCGCGGGGGAGGGGATCCGGATATGGACGTGCCCATAGAAGTAGAAGTGGATCTTCGGCGCGATTTGCGTCTGGATGCCTTCTTGAAGATATGCGGTGTAGCACCCACGGGAGGCATAGCCAAACTTATGATCCAGGATGGTGCCGTCGACGTTAACGGCCGCCTGGAGCTGAGGCGCGGCAGGCGCCTCGAGGCCGGTGACGAGGTGACGGTGGAGGGAGTGAACACTTTCACCGTCGTCGAAGCTAAATGACATCACCCGTTACATTGACGAAGCTCTATCTTCGCGACTACAGAAGCTACTCGGAACTCCTTTTCGAGCCCGCCGCGGGGGTCAATGTTCTCCTCGGTCCCAACGCGGCGGGCAAGACCAACCTCCTGGAGGCCATAAACTACCTGTCCACCCTCCGTTCTCCGCGGACGGCGAGGGATGCGGACATGATCCGGCACGGATCCGATACGTTCTACGTCAAGGGACAGTTCCAGGGACGGGGCCCCGCGCATACCCTGGAGGTTGGATATCGCAGTGGGAAAGGACGGGCCCTCCGCATCGACGGGGTACCCGTCAAGAGGGCGTCGGACTTTCGCGGAAGGGTCAACTCCGTATTCTTTTCGCCCGACGATCTCGGCCTGGTCAAGGGTGGACCCGGAAACCGGCGGGACTTCATCGACTCGGAAATATCCCAGGTCGATCGGGGTTACGGCAGAGCCCTCGACGCATACGCCAGGATACTCTCCCAACGCAACGACGCCCTAAAACACTTCAAGATTCGAAAGACCCCCGAGATCAGCGCGAGGGCGCAGCTGGAACCTTGGGACGCCCAGCTCGTGGACGTGGCCTCGGCCATCGTATCGCGCAGGGTCGATCATCTCGGGGCGTGGATCGATTTGGCCCGGGAGGTATACTGTGATCTATCCGGGGGCTCGGAGGAATTGACGGCGGAATATCGCAGTGGTTATACACCCGACATAGAGCTGGGAGAGGGTCGG
>SLGS01000073.1 GCA_007136565.1 Clostridia bacterium
CTTCGGGGGCCACCATGGATGAAGCCCTGGAGAATATCGACATCGGTGGTGTAACCCTCTTGCGCGCCGCCGCGAAGAACTGGCGCTCCGTCGTCGTGGTTTGCGATCCGGACGATTACGCCCCGGTCCTCGCCGAGATGCAAGAGGGGCTCCCCGCGGAGAGTACCCGGCGGTCCCTGGCGGCGCGGGCCTTTGGCCACACCGCTCGTTACGATGCCCTGATCGTAAATTACCTCGCCGGAGACGATGAACTGCCCGTCGAGGCGGCGCTACCGCTTCGCCGGAGCAGGGTCCTGAGGTACGGGGAGAATCCCCACCAGAGCGCTTCTCTATATTCCTGGCCCGACGGTTCCGGATTCGACCTCGGCGCCTGCGAGCAACTCGGCGGTCCGGATCTTTCCTACAACAATTTCATGGATGTCGATGCTGCCATCGGTGTCGTCGCGGAGTTCGAAGAGACCGCCGCCTGCGCCGTCAAACACACCAACCCCTGCGGTGCTGCGGTGGGTGCGACGCCGGTGGAGGCCTTCGAGCGGGCGTACCAGGGGGATCCCGTGTCCATTTACGGTGGCGTCGTGGCGCTGAACGCGACCGTCGACGTAGACGTGGTGAACTTTATTCGGGAGGTGGGCCTCTTCCTGGAGGTCATAGTGGCGCCGGACTACACTCCCGATGCCCTCGAGGGTTTGGCGGCGAGGAAGAAACTCAGGGTCCTGCGGATGGACGGGTCGGCGTTTTCCAATCCCCCCGATTACCGGACGGGTCGATTCCTGCGAGGTGGCCTGATGATGGGTAGTGCTGACACCGGGGTGGTGGATGCGCGGGAGTGGAAAGTTGCGGGCAGTCGGGCACCCGACGATGCGTCCCTCGAGGATGCGCGCTTCGCGTGGGCCGTGTGCAGGCATACCAAGTCCAACGCCATCGTGATCGCCAAGGATCGGGCCGTGGTGGGTGTGGGTGCTGGACAGATGAACCGGATCTCGTCGGCGCGCCTGGCCATAGAAGCGGCAGGGGATCGCTCCGTCGGGGCGTGCATGGCTTCGGACGGCTTCTTGCCCTTCCCGGACGTGGCGGAATTGGCGGCCCGGGCGGGGCTCGGGCTGCTGGTGCAACCCGGCGGATCCATCAGGGATGGCGAGGTCGTGGCCGCCGCCGACGAGGCCGGGATGGCCATGATGTTTACCGGACGCCGGCATTTCAAACACTGAGGGCAGAACGGGATTGGGGGTACAAGCGTGCGAGTGATGATACTCGGATCCGGGGGCAGAGAACACGCCCTCGCCCACAAGATGGCCGATAGTTCCCTGGTGGAGGAATTGTACGCGTTGCCCGGGTCGGCCGGGATGAGAGAAATATGTCGGGGCGTCGAGGGGGATCCCGAAGATATCCCCGCGGTACTTCGAGCCGCCTCCGAGCGGGGCATCGATCTGGTCGTGGTGGGACCGGAGGCGCCGCTGGCGGCGGGAGTGGTGGACGCTCTTGGGGAGTTGGGGATTGCCGCCTTCGGGCCCACCGGCGAGGCGGCGCGCCTGGAGAGCAGCAAGGTTTACGCCAAGGAGGCCATGGTTGAGGCCGGGGTTCCCACGGCCCGGTTCGAGGTTTTCGACGATCCCGAGGCCGCCCTGGCGCACGTGGAAGAAAGGCCCCTTCCCATGGTGATCAAGGCGGATGGATTGGCCGCGGGGAAGGGCGTAACCGTGGCGGCGACCCGGGCGGAGGCCCGAAGGGCAGTATCCGAGGCGATGGTGGAGGGAAGGTTCGCCGACGCCGGTTCTCGAGTCCTGATCGAAGATTGCCTGCGGGGATCCGAGATAAGCGTCATGGCCATCTCCGACGGGGAGAGTGTTCTTCCCCTGGCACCCGCCCGAGATTACAAGGCGGCGCAGGACGGGGACGTCGGACCAAATACCGGTGGAATGGGATGTGTTTCGCCCGTTCCCGATTGCGATGATGCGTTGGTCGAGGAAGTGAGGCGCGATATTCTCGTGCCCGTGATCGATCTCATGCGTCGCCGCGGTCACCCGTTTAGCGGGGTTCTTTACGCCGGTTTGATGCTGACGGCCGAGGGACCCATGGTCCTGGAGTTCAATTGCCGCTTCGGGGATCCGGAGACCCAGGTGGTCCTGCCGCGGATGACCTCGGATCTCGTACCGTTGCTGATCGCATCTGCGGGTATGGAGGGTGCCGAGAGCCTTTCCGAGCTGGATGCATCCTGGACCCCGGAGTCGGCGGTATGCGTCGTCATGGCGTCCGAGGGATACCCGGGGTCTTACGAACGCGGGGTCCCGATCACAGGGCTCGACAAAGTCGAGGATGGAGCATGGATCTTTCACGCGGGGACGAACTTCGACGGGAAGCGATGGGTTACCGACGGCGGCAGGGTGCTGGGCGTTACGGCGCTCGGCCCCGACGCGGGTGTCGCCCGCCGGCGTGCTTACGAGATCGTGGAGGGAATTTCCTTCGCGGGAGCTCACTATCGCCGGGATATTGCGCGCTGACTATTCGAATCCCCCGTGCTGACTACACCCTCCGTTGTGCTACAATGGGCGGGTGAAGCGGGGGGAGTTCTTTGGATTTACTGAACGGATTGAACGACGATCAAACCCGAGCTGTCTCGCACGGCGAGGGTCCCGCGCTGGTTCTGGCGGGTGCGGGAAGCGGTAAGACTCGCGTCCTCACCCGTCGGTTGGCGCACTTGATATTCGCCCGAGGAGTCAACCCATATTCCATCCTGGCGATAACCTTCACCAATAAGGCCGCCAGGGAGATGCGCCAACGGTGCGAGGAATTGCTCGGAACCGACGTGTCCGGGATGTGGATAGGTACCTTCCACGCCACCTGCCTGCGGATTCTCCGCAAAGAGGCCCACCACCTGGGATACAAACCGGGCTTCACCGTCTTCGACCGGACGGATCAGAGGACCGCCATCCGGCGAATACTCAAGGACCTGGATATGAACGAGAAAGAGTGGGATCCGCGGGGGATAATCGAGAGGATAAGCCGGGCGAAAAATGATCTGCGCACCCCGGGGGATATGGAAGTATCTGACTATTACGAGCGACAGATCGCCGACGTGTATCGGCGATACATACGTGATCTCCGCGAGTACAATGCCATGGATTTCGACGACCTGATTTCCCTCACCAGCACCCTATTCATCGAACATCCGGAAACGCTGCAGCTTTATTCCACCAAGTTTCGACACGTACTGGTGGACGAGTACCAGGACACCAATCACGCGCAGTATCGACTGGTGAAGATGCTGGCGGGATCGCACAGGAACGTCTTCGCGGTGGGGGATGCCGACCAATCGATATACGGCTGGCGGGGGGCCGATATGGCCAACATCCTCAACTTCGAGAGGGATTTTCCCGAGGCGGCGGTCTATCGGCTGGAGCAGAATTATCGTTCGACGGAGGCAATCCTTCGGGCGGCGCAGCGCATAATCGTCAAAAACGCCGAGAGGCTGGAGCGCGACCTGTGGACGGAGCGCTCCGGTGGAGATCCCGTGATCCTGTATCGCGCGCATTCGGAAGAGATGGAAGCGCGGTTCGTGGTGTCATCCATACAGCAGCTCGCCCGGGAGGAGAATCGCCCCTGGTCGGACTTCGCGGTGTTGTATCGGATCAATGCGCAATCGCGCCTCCTGGAAATGGCCTGTCGCGAGCGCGGAGTACCCTACGAGATCCTGGGTTCTCAACGGTTCTTCGAACGAGCCGAGATCAAGGATGCCCTGTCGCTGCTGAGACTCGTGGTCAACCCCGATGATTGGCCGAGCTTCGAGCGAGTTGTGAACAAGCCGCGACGGGGTGCCGGACCGGTGACGCTGGAAAAACTGCGCTCCCACGCTGAACGGGAGGAACTGGACGCCGTCGGTGCGGCGCGATCCGCGCCGGATATCTCGGGATTGAACCAAAAGCAGAGAACGGCCCTGAAGACCTTCGCCGAAACCCTCGTCTCGGTTAGGTCGGGAATCGATTCCCTGGAACCGGCGGATGCCCTGTGGCGACTCCTGGATGAAACGGGCTACCTTACGTTCATATCCGAGGGTGGCGGGGTCGAGGCCATGAGTCGCAGGGAAAACCTCGATGAGCTCGTGGCCGCAGCCCGCGGATTCGGCCAGGAGGTGGAGGCCGGAGAGGTCGACGTAGACGAATCCCGGGGACTGGAGGCTTTGTCGGCGTATCTCGCCTCGCTGGCGCTATTGACCAGCGAGGATGAACTGGACGTCTCGGACAGCAAGGTTACGTTGATGACACTTCACAGCGCCAAGGGCCTGGAGTTCCCGGTGGTTTTCCTCGTCGGACTGGAGGAGGGACTCTTTCCCCATTCCCGGTCCCTGGAGGATCCGTCGCAGTTGGAGGAGGAACGTCGACTTTGCTACGTCGGAATGACGCGGGCGCAGGACAGGCTAGTACTCAGTTACGCCGCCTCCCGGGGGCGCTACGGTGGTCCGCCCGAACCGTCGTTGGCTTCGCGATTCATCGAGGAGATCGGGAGCGAACACCTGGTGGAAGCCGAACCCCGGGAAGCCCGGGAGGTCACGAAAAGCCGGCAGTCGCGCAGGACCATGATCCGGGCGGGTATCGGGATTGCACCTGCAAAGCCGAAGACCCCGTCCCCCGATCCGGGAGACCTGGTGGAGCACAAGGTGTTCGGGCGAGGTAAGGTCGTTGGCAAGAAATCCATCGACGGGGACGAGGAATTGAACGTGGTCTTCGACGATCACGGGTTGAAGACCCTGGTGGCCTCACTGGCTCCCATGCACAAGGTGGAGAGGGACTGACATGCCCGAGGATTTGCGCGGTGTGATGCGAAGGGTCGTGTTGGCATCACTGATAGGTGTGGTGATGGGATCGGCGTCCGTGGTTCCCGGGCTTAGTGCGGGGACCATTGCCGTGGTGTTGGGTGTATATCCCCACCTCGTGGAAAGCCTCGGGCGGTTGAAGCTCGTGCGCGTAATCCCCATGGGCCTCGGCTGGGTGTTGGGAGCCCTCGTGGGGGTCCAGACCGTGGGCTGGGGTTTCGGGCAGGTCCCCGGCGAGACCCACGCTTTTCTCCTGGGGATAGTCCTGGCCTCGGCCATGGGTATCTTCCGCGACCATCCCCCCGATGGGGCCGAGGTCCCCGTGGCGGGGCTGTCCTTCGCTTTGGTCTGGTGGCTGGTGCCGATAACCTCCGCGGGATTAGTATCGGCTCAGCCGCTCGAAATGTGGGAACTGGTGGGTTCCGGAGTCGCCTCGGGAGGGGCTATGATCCTTCCCGGCTTTAGCGGGGGTACGGCACTGGTGCTCTTGGGGGTGTATTCCCGCGTCGTCGCCACCGCCGCCGCCTGGGATTGGCGTGGGATGTTCCTGTTCGCATCGGGCGCCATCGCTGGAGTCCTGGGAACGGCAGCCATCCTGTGGCGGGCCTACGAAGCCCGGGAGAGCACCGTCTACGCTCTCTTGGGAGGATTGACGGCGGGATCCTTACGGGCGTTAATCCCGACGTCGGTTTCGCTCTCGGTCATCCTGGTGGGGGCCCTGGGGCTCGGCATGGGGCTACTCCTAAACGGTTTCCATCGCCGCGACTCCCGGGAGAAGGGGGACGAATCCTCATGAATAAGCGATACATATCCCTGGTACTCTTGCTAGCCGTGGTGCTTTCGTTCGCGGGATGTACCCCCGCGCCGGAGAACCCGGAAGACCACGAAGACCCGGAGGTTCCCGAGGTGGAGAGATCCACGGTTACCATGGGGGTCTCCTGGAACGGTGACCCACAACTGCACCCGTACTTGCGCTGGCCCGCATCCGGCGACAATCCCGCCCTCGGGGTACTTTATCCCACCGTGGCGAGCATCGACGGGAGGGGGGCGGTGCATCCCCACCTGGCCTCGGGGCTTTCCATTTCCGGTGGTCGACGCCTGTCGATAGACCTGTCGGGGGATTTGCAGTGGAGTGACGGTGAGCCCCTGGTGCCCGAGGACCTGGTGCTGGCCCTGGAGGTGTTGCTGCATCCCGACTTCGGCGGTTCGGATCCGGGAGCCAGGTTGGACTTCATCGAGGGGGCCAGCGAGTTTCGTTCCGGTGAGGCGGATCGGATTTCCGGGGTGGGTATCTCCCAGGATGAATTGATCATCGAGCTGGAGTTTGACACCCCGGGGATTTCCTGGGTCCTGTCGCGCCTGACCCCGCTGCCCCATCACGTGCTGGGCGGCCTGGATCTCGACGAGGTGGAAACGGCCCTCCTGAGCGGGGACTTACCGGTCCTGGGTGATTACGAGTTGGAAGAGATCCGCGAAGAGGAAGGCCGACGGTCCTGGATCCTCGGCCGCATCATCGTTACAGAAGAGGAGACCCCGCAGGATTCGGGGGATGAGGTGGAATCCGGTGAACCCGGGGAAGTGACGGAGGAATCGGAAGTGATCCTTCCCGCTCCCGAGGTACTAGAATTCATCTTCGTGTCGGATTTGGATGTCGTGAATCCAGCGTCATTCGATGTCTATTACTCACCGCCCACGGGCTCCGGCCCGACGGATCTTTCGGGATCCGGATGGGAAATTATCCATCGAGTCCCGGCCAACGCCGTTGAATACCTGGGCTTCAACACCGCCAACGAATTCCTGGCGGACCCCGAGGTGAGGAGGGCCCTGGCGCACGGCGTCGACCGCGAGGGGACTGTCGAGGATCTCTTCGGCGACTCGGGTCGCGCGGTTGAAGGTTTGCCGGCGGCCTTCTTCGGGAACTCCGATATCTCCGATGGGGTTACCCACGATCCGGCTCGGGCGAGGAACATGCTCTCCGAGGCGGGTTACGGTGAAGACGGGGAGCGGATTCCCGAGCTCTACCTCCTGATACCCGGGGGCGATCCCCGCCGGGAACGGGCGGCCGAGCGCATCGTTGGGGACCTGGAGGATATAGGAGTGACCCTGCACGTCATACCCGCCGACCGCGATCTCTTCCTTTACACCATCTTCGGCAGGGGGAGGTACGATATGTATCTCCTGGCGCGTCCCGTGGAGGAACTGTCCTGTCCCGCTGCGTGGGCCGGGGACAATTCCTGGTCCCACGCTCCGTTCGAGCATCCCGGTAACTCGGGGTACTCGACCCGTTTCGGCGATGATGGCGGACCGAATGATTGGGCCTGGATGGACGAAATCGCCCGGGAACTTCCCTTGCTTCCCCTGGGATATCCCGAGGGATACCTGTTCGGACCCGGGCCGATTCCCGACCTCGAGGTCGGGATCGCTCCCGCTTTGGGAAATATCCCCGAATGGATCGGTTTTTTTCTGGAAGGAAACTAGGATTGTAGGGGAAATATATTATATAATGCCTTTTGTAGGTTGATCCCCGCCGTAAGGGGGTCGGCCTGCCAGCAAGCGAGAATGGGGTGATTTCGTGTCGGAGGAAGTCCTCGTAAACGTAGAGAACCTCAGAACCTTTTTTTACACCGAGGATGGAGAAGTCCCAGCGGTCGATGGGGTCTCCTTCCACATAAATCGGGGAGAAACACTCGGAGTGGTAGGCGAGAGTGGATGCGGCAAGAGCGTAACCTCTTTGTCCATCATGCGCCTAATCCCCGATCCGCCCGGAAAGATTCTCAAAGGATCGAGCATCACCTTTGAGGGCGAAGAGTTGTTGACCAAGTCGGACTCGGACATGCGCAAGATCAGGGGTAACGACATCTCGATGATCTTCCAGGAGCCGATGACCTCCCTGAACCCGGTCTACACGGTCGGCGACCAGATCATGGAAGCCATCGAGCTTCACCAGGGTCTCTCGGAGAAAGAGGCGCGCAAGCAGGCCATCGAAATGCTCAACCTCGTGGGAATACCTTCGCCGGAGCAGCGCATCGACGAGTATCCCCACCAGTTGTCCGGTGGTATGCGCCAGCGCATCATGATCGCCATGGCGCTCTCCTGCAACCCGAGAATGCTGATAGCCGACGAACCCACCACCGCCTTGGACGTTACCATCCAGGCCCAGATCCTCGAACTGATGAAGCGGCTCAAGGATGAGCTGGGAATGGCGATCATGCTCATCACCCACGACCTCGGCGTTATCGCTGAGATGGCCGAGCGGGTGGTCGTCATGTACGCGGGTAAGATCGTCGAAGAGGGTACCGTATTCGACGTGTTCGCGGATCCCATGCATCCCTATACCGAAGGCCTGATCAACTCGATTCCGCGCCTAGACGGCGCCAAGGGCGAGCGTCTGCACGTCATCGAGGGTGTAGTACCCAACCCGCTGGCGATGCCCCAAGGATGCTATTTCAACCCGCGCTGTCCCTACGCCATGGACGTGTGTCTCGAGGAACAGCCCGATCTCATAGAGGACGAGGGTGGCCGCAAGGTCGCCTGTTGGTTGCATTCCAAGGATAGGTCGGGGGTGGCATAAATGGCTCAGCCAGCCGAAGCCATTAAGAAACAATCCTACGATGGTGTCGACGATCTCGTAGTCGTGAAGAACCTGAAGAAGTACTTCCCGATTACCGGTGGAGTTTTCTCCAGGATAGTCGGATTCGTAAAAGCCGTGGACGATGTCAGCTTCACCATCAAGCCCGGAGAAACCCTGGGTATGGTGGGTGAAAGTGGTTGCGGTAAGACCACCACGGGACGCGTGCTCTTACGCCTCTTGGAGGCCACCGAGGGCAGCGTCGAGTTCGAGGGTAAGGACATCTTCTCGTTGGATCGGGAGGATATGCGTCGAGTCCGTCGTGACATGCAAATCGTATTCCAGGACCCCTACGCCTCGCTGAACCCCAGGATGACCGTCGGTGACATCATCGGCGAGCCCCTGGAGATCCACCGCGTGGCCAAGGGTAAGGAGAAGGACGATCGCGTGCGCGGACTCCTGGAGACCGTAGGTCTTCGGGGCATGCACGCCCGTCGTTATCCCCACGAGTTCTCCGGTGGCCAGAGGCAGCGTATTGGCGTGGCCCGGGCGTTGGCCCTAAACCCCAAGCTGATCGTCTGCGACGAGCCCGTATCGGCGCTCGACGTATCGATTCAGTCGCAGGTACTGAACCTCCTGGAGGACCTCCAGCAAGAGTTCGATCTGACCTACCTGTTCATCGCCCACGACCTCAGCGTCGTACGCCACATCAGCGATCGCGTGGCCGTCATGTACCTCGGCCAGCTGGTCGAATTGGCGGAGCAGGACGAATTGTACGAGAACCCCGCACATCCGTACACCCAGGCGCTCCTCTCCGCGATCCCCATCGCGGATCCGGAGATACAGCGCACCAGGAAGCGGATCGTGCTCGAGGGCGACGTCCCGAGTCCCTCGAACCCGCCCAGCGGATGCCACTTCCGGACACGCTGTCAGCACGCGATGCCCAAGTGCGCCGAGGAGAAGCCGCCCTGGCAGGACATCGGGGACGAGCACTACGTGGCCTGCTGGTTGCACGAGGAGTAAGTCGCGATAGCATCCTAAGATGTAACGGGGAGCGCCACTGGCGCTCCCCTTCGCATTTCTGTCGATCTCGGGGAGTTCGCGGACGTGGAGTCCCGCCGGCTATTTTGTATAATCTGGGTGCGGGATATGAGGGTTAGGGGGAAATCTCGGTGCGGATTAGTTCCGATCAAGTCGAAAGGATCGCGCAACTGGCGCGATTGCACCTGGAGGACGACGAACGAGAGAGAATACGAGGAGACCTACAGGGCATTCTCGAGCACGTCGGTCGTCTCGACGAGATTGATGTGGACGAGATAGATCCCATGCACAACCCCGCGGAGTCCGATGCGAACGTTCTGAGGGATGATATCGTGGTGGAATCGGGCGTTTCCGATGGGTTCTTGGAGTCGGTCCCGCGCCGCGATGATCGTTACGTGACCACACCGCGATTCGTTGATCCCGGCAGTGATGGCCATGGTTGATCGGCGGATGACGGCGGTGGATATCCTGGAGGCCATCCGTTCGGGGGAACTGGCCGCGGGGGAGGCCGCCGCTTCGGCGGCCGAATCGATATCGCGACGCGATCCCTGCGGAGCTTTCCTGTCGACCTCGGATCCCGACGACCCTCCCCCCGGTGGCTCCCTGGGCGGGGTACCCTATGCCGCCAAGGACAATATGTCGACCGCGAATCTGCCGACCACGTGCGCTTCCAGGATGCTCGAGGATTACACCCCGGTTTACGACGCCACTTGCATAGAACTGATGGAGAGTTCGGGTGCAATCCTGGTCGGCAAGACCAACATGGACGAGTTCGCCATGGGGTCATCGAACGAGACATCGTACTTCGGACCGACACGCAATCCCTGGAACCATGGGGTTGTGCCCGGCGGATCCTCCGGGGGGTCCGCGGCGGCAGTGGCAGCGGGGATGGTACCCCTGGCCCTGGGTACGGATACCGGTGGGTCGATAAGACAGCCCGCATCCTTTTGCGGGATAACCGGGATGAAGCCCACCTACGGGGCGATATCCCGCCGCGGAGTGATATCCTTCGCATCCTCGATGGATCAGGTGGGGCCCATGGCTTTGACCGCTGGAGACTGCGCCCTGGCCCTGGACGTTCTGGTCGCCCGCGACCCCGGGGACAGTACCTCCGTGGAACATCCCGAGGGCGGCGGCTTCTTCCGCCGTGTACGGGGGTCCAGCGCCGATCTCTCGGGAATCCGGATCGGTATGCCGAAAGAGTACTACGGGGTCGGCATCGATGAGCCCGTGACCGAGATAGCGTTGAGGGCAGCCCGCGTCTTCGAGGATCTCGGGGCGACGATCGAGGAAATCTCCTTGCCGCATACCGAGTACGCCCTGCCGGCCTACTACGTGATCTCTTCGGCCGAGGCTTCCAGCAACCTCGCTCGCTACGACGGGATTAGTTACGGCATGCGGGAAATCGGAGATGACATCGACGACCTCTACAGGAATACCCGCAGCCGCGGGTTCGGCGAAGAGGTTAAGAGAAGGATAATGCTCGGAAGCTTTGCCCTGAGCGCCGGTTATTACGATGCTTTCTACCTGCGGGCCGCCCGGGTCCGACGCGTGATTGCGGAAGAGATTGACCGGGCTTTCCGACGTTACGATTACCTGCTGACGCCGACCTGTCCGACGGTGGCCTTTCCCCTCGGGGAGAGGGTGGAGGATCCCATGGCCATGTACATGGCCGATGTCTGCACGATACCGGCGAACCTGGCCGGCATACCCGCTCTTTCCATGCCGGGTGGCTTCTCGGGGGGCCTCCCCGTCGGGGTGCAGTTGATGGGACCGCGTTTCTCCGATGGGGGTTTGCTCTCCTTGGCCGACGTTTTCCAAAGGACCACGGATCATCACCTGAGACGACCGAGTGATGGGGTGGAGGGAGTTGAACCGTGATCGATCCAGGCGCATATCGAGCGACGATAGGGCTGGAGATTCACGTCGCGCTGAACACCCGAAGCAAGATGTTTTGCGGCTGCTCTACCGATTTCGGCGCTCCGCCCAACACAAACGTCTGCCCCGTTTGCCTGGGATTGCCCGGTAGCCTGCCGGTGACGAACTCGGGTGCTGTGAACCTCGGCATCATTGCAGCCCGCGCACTGGGATCGCAGGTGAGGACGCGATCCCACTTCGAACGCAAGAACTATCACTACCCGGATTTGCCGAAAGGGTACCAGATCAGCCAGTATTCCGCCCCCTTGGCCGTGGGCGGGGAACTGGTACTCGACGACGTCGAGGGTGAAGGTGGGAGGATCGGGATCATTCGCGTACACCTGGAGGAGGACGCGGGTAAGTCGACTCACTCCGCCGACAAGGGATCGACGCTCCTGGACTTCAACAGATGCGGCGTTCCCCTGGCGGAGATCGTAACCGAGCCCCACATCCAGTCCCCGGGCCAGGCGAGGCGATTCCTCGAGGAATTGCGCGCGCTACTGAGAGTTGTAGGGGTGTCCGAGGTGAGGATGGAGGAGGGGGAACTCCGCTGCGACGTCAACTTCAACCTCGTCCGTTGCGATGAAGGCGAGGGTCCCGTTAGGACGGAAATAAGCGAGGTAAAAAACCTCAACTCCTTTCGTTCGGTCCAGCGCGCCTCCGAGTACGAGCTGAAGCGCCACGTGGAGGCCGTGTCGCGAGGTGATGTTCTCGAGCACGAGACGCGACACTGGGACGAAGAACGGGGTGTGACGTACTCGGCCCGCTCCAAGGAAATGGCCCACGACTACCGATACTTCCCGGATCCGGATCTACCGCCGTTGGTAATCGACCCCGGGTACGCCGATCACCTCGCGGGCGGCATGCCCGAGCCTCCCCGCGCCAAGAGGATCCGATTCGCCGATGAGTTCGGACTTTCTAGGTACGACGCCGCCGTTCTCGTCGCCGATCCCCCCCTGGCCGATTTCTTCGAGGAAACGGTATCCCATGGGGCGTCGGCTCGGGCCGCCGCCCGCTGGATTACCGGGGAAGTGGCGGCACACCTAAACGCCTCGGGCGCGGCGATAAGCGATGTACCGGCGAGTCCCGCACACCTCGCTGAGCTCCTGGAATTATTGGAGGCCGAACAGATCAGCGAGAAGGTGGCCAAGCGCGTTTGGCGAGACGTGTTCGAAAGCGGGACCATGCCTCGCGTCATAGTCGAGAGGGAGTGCCTGGCTAAGATCGACGACCCGGAAGAACTCCGGGATATAGTCTCCGCGGTCATCGCCGAGAATCCCGATGCCGCGGCGGAGTACTCCTCTGGGAAAGATCGGGCCATCGGTTACCTCGTTGGGAAGGTCATGGAAGACACCCGCGGCCGGGCGGATCCCCGGCTGGTCAACGACATCCTACGCGATATGCTAAGAAGCGGGAGTTGATAGTAAATGCGAGTTCTCGTCGTAAGCGATACCCACATCCCGTCCCGTGGCACCGAGTTGCCCCGGGATCTCCTTAAGGCGCTGGATAGCGGGCCGGACATGGTGCTTCACGCCGGAGATCTTACGTCGGCGACCACCCTGGAATACTTCGAGGGTATTCCGGGCTTCGTGGGCGTGGAGGGAAACATGGATCCACCGGATATAGGTGGAGAACTACCCCGCGAGAGGATCGTCGAGGTGTCCGGCCTGAAGGTAGGGATTCTCCACGGAGATGGCCCGGGTAAGGGTCCCGAGATGTTTTCCAACCTGGCGAGTTGGTTCGAAGATGTGGATGTGGTCGTATCCGGGCACACTCACGTTCCGCACTTTACGGTCATCGATGGGATTTACCTGTTCAACCCAGGGTCTTGCACGGATCCCCGCGGGGGGTCGGCTCCCTCCTTCGGGTGGATAGACTTGGAACGGGGCGGAGAGCCGAGCTTCTCGGTGGTCCCCCTCGGGGGTAGGGTCCTTTGAGGCCGCGCTATGGGGCCGTGCTCTTCGATCTGGATGGTACCCTCATCGGGCTGGATGTCGAGGAGTTCATCCCGGCCTACTTCGAGAGCATTTCCCGTTTCGTCGCCGATGATGATTCGAAAAGGGACGAGTTCATCCGGCGGCTGACCGAGGCGACCCATCACATGATCGCCGATACGGATCCGACTGTCACGAATAGGGAAGTCTTCGAACGCCACTTCTTCGACGGAGTGGGGAAGACCCGCCGGGCCGAGGAGGAGGCCGCCTTCGACGAGTTCTATCGCCGGGAATTCCCCAGGCTCGGTAGTCTCTGCAGGCCGATCCCGGGGGTCGGGGGGGTCCTGGACGGCCTCGCTGAAGCCGGAGTCGACCGAGTCCTCGCCACCAATCCGCTCTTTCCGCGGATGGCCATCGAGTCCCGCTTGCAGTGGGGTGGGTTGGATCCCGAAGGGTTCGCCCTACTGACGAGTTACGAGAATAGTTGCTTTTGCAAGCCAAACCCCGGGTACTATCGCGAGATACTGCGAAAGATGGGATTGGAGGGAGGAGACGTACTCATGGTCGGCAACGATCCCCTCGAGGACATGATCGCCGCCGAGGCGGGGGTGGACACCTTTCTCGTCGACCACTACGTCGTCCCCCGCGACGGGGACGTTCCAAACCCGACTTACCGCGGTTCGATAACGGACGTCCCCGATGTGGTGATGGATTCCTGATTCGCTTCGGCGCCGATTACCCGGAGAGTACGCCGCCGAGGATCTCGGGGTCGATGTTGCCTCCGGATACCAGGGCCACGACGGGTTGCGCCCACGTCACCGGATCCGTTCGGGCTACCAGCGTTGCTGCGGGTAGGGCACCCGCCCCCTCGGAGATCACCTTGTCGTGGATCAGCAGGGCGCGGATGGCCCGCGCTATCTCGGCCTCGTCGACGGTGACCATTTCGGCCACCCTGGGCAGGAGGTATTCGAACAGCTCCGGAGAGGTTCCCCCGGCGGTTCCCTCGGACAAAGTGGGCCTGTGATCCGCTTCGACGAAACGCCCGGCGGCGAAGGACAGGGCCATGGGCTGCGATGCCAGGGGCTGCACTCCTACGACCGCGGTTTGTGGTGACAGCGTCTGCAGGGCCGCCGTTATTCCTGATATGAGACCGCCTCCCCCGACGGGCACCAGTATTGTACCCGGAGGGCCCACCTGATCGAGGATCTCGGGGACCACCGTCGAGCCTCCAGCTATCACCCCGGAATCCTCGAAACCGCTAATGTAGGGTGTTCCCGTGGATTCCGATAGTTCTAGGGCGGCCCGCTCCGATTCGTCATAAATCTCGCCCTCTACGATAACCTCCGCACCCAGGGAACGCGCCCGCTCTATCTTCGGGGCCGGTGTGCAGGTGGGCACGACCACCGTAACGTTCACTCCCACCTGGCTTCCCACGAGAGCCAATGCAGCCCCGTGGTTGCCACTGGATGAGGTGATTATCGCCTCGGGCCCCTCGGGTGCCGACAGCCGATTCAGGGCTCCGCGAATCTTGAAGGATCCCCCCGGCTGGAGGCTTTCGACCTTGAGGTAGACCTCCCGCCGGGCGAGCCCACTCAGGTAATCGGAAAAGATGATGGGACTCGGCGGCAGCTGCTCGGCGATACGTCGGCTCGCGATCCACATTTCTTCTGGGCTAGGTATCAACAATGGCTCGGCAACTCCCTTCGCTATATCCCGAGACGGTAGTTACGAGCGTTCGGATGCGTCCGGGATTGTCTTCTCATATTGCCGCCCATCCACGGGCTGGGACCGTCCGCTGGCGCCACGACGATATCGCCGTCGAAGCCGGTATCGCTGACTCCATCGGCCATGGTCTCGGCGGCCAGTCCGGGTACATTGCAATCCAGGCTAAGATGCGCCAGCAGGATCGAGCGCGTATCCGGACCGCACATGTAGCGCATCAGCTGCGCAGCCTGCACGTTGGAGAGGTGCCCCCGGCTCCCCATAACTCGTTCGATCAGGCGCCTCGGGCGAGGTGATCTGAGTTCCATTTCCTCATCGTGGTTCGACTCCACTATGTAGTGATTCATGGCCCGCATATCGTCGGCGAGGAACCTGGTTGGAGCCCCCAGGTCCGTGATCACCGCCAGAGAGTCCCCGTTTCCGCGGATCCCCAATGCGACGGGCTCGCGCGCATCGTGTAGCTTCGACATCGCCCGGACATTGAAGTCGCCGATGTTCAGCTCGACGCCGATCTGTAGGGGCCTATGTAGCTCGTCAAGATCCCGGAAACCGAGCGCGCCCCACGTGGACGGTGTGGCATATATGGGTATTCCATGGCGCGAGTGGAAGGGTTTCCGTATCCCGAGGGCGCGACAATGGTCACCGTGCTCGTGGGTTACGAAGATGGCCGAGATATCCGAGGGGTCACAGCCTACCGCATCCAGGTGGGACTCCAGTCTCCTCAGGGGGACACCGTAGTCGACGAGGATATGTGTGCTTCCGGAGGCGACCAGATAGGCATTTCCAAACCGGCTCGAACTCGCGAGGGAGCAGTAGCTGATACCCTCGGTTCGCGGCGAATCACTCAAGGCACGATCTTCCTCTCCACGCCCAATTTCTAGTCTGAATGTCCTGCTCCAGCTTGTCTGGACACATACAGGCAATAATTCGTAGAGTTTCATCCGTTTTCTCGGTTATGTACAGTTCTGCTGGCATCCCGTAGCCGAGTGCTTGATGGGGACGCCCATACGCATAGCGTTCCCGATGCAGATGGGTTTGCCGCCTGGCTTCGATGGGATCCTTGGAGTCGTTGGGCCAAACCTCCTCCTATTCTATCTATTTTATGCTCTGATGAGATCCCTCCACCATTCCGGTAGTTTGCGGACGATGTGGGCGACCCCTTATGTGACGGAAGTCGACCTCCTTATCTCGTATCCATTTGCGGAAGCGATTGTTCGTAAACAGGGAGCCGTTATCGCTGAACGGGATCACTTCCCCTGGGAGATCTCCCCGAATTCGTTTGGCTTCCGCAACCGCGTCTTGCTTCCCCGTTCGGCACTCTCTTCGAAGCTCTGCAAACGCCGATACTAGTAGGTCGAACGGGGCAAACCCACTCACTCGTAAAAGCGGGACACGCTCAACCCTTCCTCGTCCCTCCTTTGAGGCCGAGCAAGACGATCTCCAACTTCTCTTCTCAATTCCAGGCCCCTGAGCCATTCCCGGATGACTC
>SLGS01000147.1 GCA_007136565.1 Clostridia bacterium
CGATCCAGTACCCGGCGGGCCTGCTGCGCGTCCACCAGGGGCTGGTCGACCGTGCGCGGTTCCTTGAGGGCCTTTTTCACCGCATCCTTTGTGATCTCGTTGAACGCGACGCGTATCGGTTGTCCGCCCTCGATCTTCAGTGCCTCGAGGAGGTGCCAGGCGATGGCTTCTCCCTCGCGGTCGGGGTCGGTGGCGAGGAAGACCTTATCCGCGCCCTTGGCCGCCTTGCGGAGCTTGTCGAGCACTTTCCCCTTGCCCCGGATGGTGATATAGCGAGGTTGGAACCCCTCGTCGACGTCCACGCCCAATTTGCTCTTGGGTAGATCGCGCACGTGCCCCATGGACGCGACCACCTTGTAGTTTTTGCCCAGGTATCTTTCGAGGGTCTTCGCCTTCGCCGGCGACTCGACTATTACCAGGTTCTTTGCCAAACTCGATCAACTCCCATGTCGCATAAGGACCGGTTCATCCTCCGTAACATGCCCCAAAACCCGGAGCTATAACCGGCGTGTACCGGCCACGACGTCGATTTGTCGCGAAAACGTCCATTATTATAACACGTGTGGCGGATATGCTCGAGACGGTCAATCCCCGCTGAACTGGGCGCGGTGGAGATCGGAGTAGTGTCCGCCCGCCGAAATCAGTTCAGCATGGCTTCCGCGCTCGACGATTCGTCCCCCGTCCATGACGACGATCAAGTCGGCATTGCGTATCGTCGAGAGCCTGTGAGCTATGATGAAAGAGGTCCTTCCTTCGAACAGTTTCTCGAGGGCGCGCTGTACCAATAATTCGGTGTAGGCATCCACGCTGGAGGTGGCTTCGTCCAGTATTAGGATTCCCGGATCCCGAAGCAGGGCCCTGGCGAAGGAGATCAGCTGCCTCTCTCCCACCGACAGGTTGCCGCCGCGTTCTCCCACCGCGGTATCGTATCCCTGCGGCAGTGCTTCGATGAAGTCGTGTGCGTTAACCGCCTCGGCCGCGGCGCGTATCTGTTCGTCGGAGGCATCCAGCCTGCCGTAAGCGATATTTTCGCGCACGGAGCCGGAGAAGAGGAAGGTATCCTGCAGGACGATACCGAGCTGAGTCCTCAGGGAGTACAGGGTGACATCCCGCAGGTCATGTCCATCCACCAGTACGCTTCCCGCGGTGGGATCGTAGAAGCGGCAAAGGAGGTTAATCATGGTGCTCTTTCCCGCTCCCGTGTGTCCAACCAGTGCCACCGTTTGTCCCGGTTGTACCTCGAGATCGACATCCTCCAGGACCAGGTTCTCTCCGTCGTAGGCGAAACTGACCCCTTCGAAGTGGACGGCGCCACTTATGGTGTCCAGCTGCTGGGCCCCGGGGTGGTCGACGACCTCTCGCTCGGTATCCATTACCGCGAAGATCTTCTCGCAGGAGGCCATCGCGGATTGCATCTGCGTGTAGAAACTGCTCAGGTTCTGCAGGGGATGGTTGAATCTTTGCACATAGACCAAGAAGGCGGCCAGGGTTCCGGGTCCGAGGGTACCGTTCACCATCCCCGCGGTGACCTCGTGCATAATTATGGATCCTCCATACCAAAGGACCACGGCCGTTCCCAGGGCACCTATCAGCATGACCCCCGGCTGAAAGACAG
Source organism: Clostridia bacterium (assembly GCA_007136565.1). Taxonomy (GTDB): domain Bacteria; phylum Bacillota; class Sulfobacillia; order SLMV01; family SLMV01; genus CSSED11-154. Next base: position 1,616 of record SLGS01000147.1, read on the forward strand.
ACATGAGGAACTCCGCGGCCACCGTCGCATCGTAGTTATTCTGATTCCGGAGGTTGAATTCTTCGAAGTTCTCCTCTTCCCGGGCGAAGGACTTGGTGACACGGACGCCGGAAATACTCTCCTGTAGATTGGCATTGATCTCGGCGACCCGGGTCCTGACCTGCCGGTGTGCCTGCAGTATCCGGGGCCTGAAGTAAAAGACCATCAGCATCAGCGGCGGAACGGTGATGAAACTGGCCAGGGCGAGACGGGCGTTCATGCTCAACATCACGGTTACTATGACCGCGAGGCGAATCAGGTCTCCGAGGACCGTCGTCAGCCCCGAAGATAGTAACTCGTCCAGGGTCTGGACGTCGTTTGTTACCCTGGACATGATGACGCCCGCGGGCCTGGCGTCGAACCACTTGAGACCCAGGCCCTGTAAGCGACGATACAGGTCCGAGCGAAGATCGAATATCCCGTTTTGCGCGGCCCAGCTCATGCAATACGTTTCACCGTATTCGGCCAGCCACGTTACGATCAAGGACAGGATGAAGAGCCCGGCGTAACGGTCGAGGCCGCTCAACCTCTCTCCCATGGACAGTCCCGATGCAGCCGCCACGGGGTTTATGAAGGTATCGATGGCCCGTCCGAAGAGATACGGTCCTGCCTGGGCGGCGGTGGCCGCCACCACGAGGGAGACCAGGGAGCCCAGCAACCACCACCTGTACGGGAGGAGGTAGGAGAAGAGCCTGCCGAACATCTTCGAATCGAACGGTTTCAATTCCCCGTCGCCACCGCCGTGCATGTGCATGTGTCCCACGCTACACCTCCTCCCGATTCCGCCTGGACCCCAGGGCCTTCTCGCGGGCGCGCTCGAACACTTCTTCGGTCAAATCCGATGATTCGGCGGATTGGATCTGGTGGATCTCGCGGTATATCCCAGGGGTTCGGATCAGCTCGGAGTGCGTTCCGCGTTGGACCACCCGACCTCGATCCAGCACCATGATCTGGTCCGCGGATCGAACGGAACTGAGTCGTTGCGCGATAATGAAAGAGGTTCTCCCTCGCATGACGCGCTCCAGGGCTTCCTGTATCAGGTGTTCGGTCTCGGCGTCCACGCTGGAAGTGGAGTCGTCCAGGATGAGGATCGGAGGGTTCAGCAACAAAGCCCTGGCAATGGCCACGCGCTGCTTCTGTCCCCCCGACAACCCCACTCCCCGCTCGCCCACGACGGTGTCGTACCCATTGGGCAGTTCCCGGATTAAGTCGTGGATCTGGGCTGACTTAGCGGCCGCTTCAATATCTTCGCGCGAGGCATCCCTGCGACCGTAGGCGATGTTCTCGGCGATGGGGGCGGAGAACAGGAAGGTTTCCTGCATCACCAGGCCGACGCTTCGACGCACCGATTCGATGGTGAGATCCCTCAAGTCGTGGCCGTCCAGGAGAACTCGTCCCCTGTCGGGATCGTAAAACCTCGGTATCAGGTTGATGACCGTACTCTTACCGGAACCGGTGGCGCCCAGCAAGGCGATGGTTTCACCGGGATTCGATTCGAAGCTAACGTCGGTGAGGACGGGATCGCCGGTATCCCTGTAGCTGAACCAGACCCCTTCGAACTTGACGTGTCCCCTCGGGGCGTCCAGGTGCAGGGCCGCGGGCGACTCGATGATGTCCGAGCGGGTATCCAGCAGTTCGAAGACCCTCGTGGCCGATGCCGATGCTCGCTCGGTGAGGTTGACCAACCACCCGAGCATTCGCAACGGACCGAGTAGAAGGGCCAGGTATTGATTGAAAGCTACGAGCCAACCCAGGGTCATCTCGCCAGCGATCACCTGCCTTCCGCCGTACCATAGGATCATCACGGTTCCCATGGCCGTTATCATGTTCATCAGGGGGAAGAAGAAGGACCACCTGCGGATGGCTCCCAGGTTTTGGACCAGGTAATCCCTGTGCTTGGACTCGAACTTTTCGATCTCGTGCTCCTCCCGCGCGAAGGAGCGAATAACCCGCAACCCGGCGATGTTCTCCTGGAGTACCGCCGTGAGGGAAGCCAGTTCCTCCTGTACCCTGCGATACATCGGCCGAACCTGGGTGGCGAAGGCTCGTATGGTCAGGAGCAAAGGCGGCACCGTCACCAATACTACCAGCGTAAGCCTCCAGTTGATGAAGAGGAGGAAAGTCATTATGCCGATGGACATCAAGAGGCTGCGCACCAGGTTCACGAGGCCGAACGCCAGGAATCGCCGCATGGTCTCGACATCCTGGGTCACGCGGGACATGATCTCGCCGGTCTGGGATCGATCGTAGAAGCTAAACGGTAGATCGTGGAGGTGTCGATACAGCTGATTGCGCAGGTCGAAGATGACCAGCTGTCCTATGATGGCCGAAGAGTACCTCCGGACGAAAAAGAGCAATCCGTGCATCAGGCCCGCCCCGACTATACCCAGGGACAGTGGCAAGAGTAGATGCCATTGCTCATCGATTATCGCCATGTCGATGACGTAGCGGGTCAACCACGGTATGGCGAAGCTCATCAGGACCAGCCCAACCATCGATAGGTTCGACAGAAGAAGCCATCCCGGGTACGGTTTCAAATAGGATAGGAGCCGCCATATCGTCTTCATCGGAGCCTCCAAGGGCAAATACTTCGTAATACGGAGTAAGTATATATCCCCCCGGGGGTCGCGTCAAAGTTTCGGCGACGCGTCGCACTGTGTGCAGTCGGCGATGATTTGTGGCGCGATTTCTCCTGGGGTGTTCACCCTCCCTGAAGGTAGGGGGTGGTCTTCGGAGAACTATACGGTAACGCATGGCATCCGGCAACGCGATTCGGGGGGATTGGCTTTGAGGGAACATTACGGTGAGATCGGTTTCGCAATTGTACTGTTGGCGATTCTCTTGCTGACGGTACCCGGGTTCTTGGGGTTCGGTGGGACCTGGTCTTTCATGGGGGGCATATGGCTCGGCATCATCGGTGTCTTCTTCATGCGCGCCGAGAGGAGCAGGGAAGAAAGGCGAGAACGACGCGAGCAGCGTGATGACAAGGCATCCCGGTGAACCGGTCCGGATACGCCGCCCGGTGTCCCCTCACCGGTCGAAAAGTCCCAGTTGGTCGTCGTAGTTTCCCAAGAACGACAATCGATGTTGCGGCGTCGGGCCGAGGGCGTGTATCGCGGCCAGGTGTTGCCGGGTGCCATATCCTTTGTTGGTATCCATGGAATAGCCGGGAAAACGGCGATCGATAATCCGCATGCGCGTATCTCGCACCACCTTCGCCACGACGGAAGCCGCGGCGATGCAATCGTAGCGGGAATCACCTCGGATCACCGTCCTCTGCGGAAAGCCAGCACCCACGATCCTGTTTTTCCCGTCGACCAGCACCAGGTCCGGTATCGGGGCGATCCTATCCAGGGCCCTCCTCATCGCGGAACCGACCGAGGGCATCAGTCCGCTCTCGTCGATTTCGCGCGCTTCGGCGAATGCCACCGATAGGGAGATCGCGCTGGAGACTATCAGCGGGTAAAGTGCCTTCCTCTCTTGGGCGGAGAGTTTCTTGCTATCGTCGAGGTGTGGAAGCAAGAGTCCCCTCGGTAGCACGACGGCGGCGACGACGACGGGACCCGCCAGGGGGCCAAGGCCAACTTCGTCTATCCCCGCCACCCACGCGGGGGGCGAGGGTGCTCTCATGCCCCGGATCCTTTGGGCCTCGGTGAGCCACTCCATGCGCGTAGCCGCGGTTAGCTCGGTCCAGGGCGAACTGCATTGGCAGGCCAGGACTCCGTCGGAGGGTACTCTTCTCGGAGGGGTCCCGGTCATCCGCCGGCACCCATCAACCGGAGGGATCCCGGGGGCCAGAAGATCAGCCAGGTGCGTCCACTGACGTCCGCGTAGGGGACGAAGCCGAAGGATCGACTGTCGTCGCTGCGAACCCTATTATCCCCCAATAGGAATAGCGTCCTCGGCGGCACCTTTACGGGGGGGAAATCCCCGTTATCACCGCGGGTCAGATATTCCTCATCCAGGGGCTCTCCATTTATGTATACTCTTCCGTCGCGCATCTCGATGACTTCGCCGGGCTTGGCCACCACTCGCTTGATGAGATCGCGATCGTTATCGCCGGGATGTCCAAATACGACGATGTCACCGCGGGACGGGTCCCTGAATCGGTATATGAACTTATTCACCAGGACACGATCCCCGTGATGCAATGCATCCAGCATGGAATCGCCCTCAACCACGAAGGTCTCGAAAACCCAGGTCTGGATCACCAGGGTGAGGATGAGGGCGATTACCAATACCTCGAGGAGTTCGCGAAAGAGAGAGCGACGGCGTCTCCGCATACCCGGCTCCTCCGTTCCGGTCTCCTCGCTCAGCTGCGCGGTGTGCGCTTCTCCTTGATTCGCGCCGCCCGTCCCCTGCGGTTGCGCAGGTAATAGAGCTTGGCCCTGCGGACCTTACCCCGACGCAGCACCTTGATACTGGCGAGTCTCGGGGAATGCACGGGGAAAGTGCGCTCTACTCCCACCCCGTAAGTTACCTTGCGGACGGTGAAACTCTCGTTTAGTCCGGACCCCTGGCGGCGGATGACGGTTCCCTCAAAGGCCTGAACGCGCTCTCGCCCGCCCTCGGTAACTCGGACGTTTACGACCACGGTATCGCCAGCGGCGAAATCCGGGATATCCTCTCGCAGGAACTCGCTTTCGATGGTACCGATGTAGTCAACCATGTCGATACTCCTTCCAATCGATAAACCCTCAACTATGATAGTAGTATTGGTATTTGTGCGACAATAGTTCGGGACGTCGCCGCCTCGTGGTCTCCAGGGCGATGTGACGTCTCCACTTTTCGATTGCCCCGTGGTCTCCCGAGAGGAGTATATCCGGAACCTTCATACCCCGGAAATCGCTGGGACGAGTGTACTGGGGCCCCTCGAGAATCCCCGTGGTGTGGGAATCCGAACTGGCCGATGTCGGTTCGCCCAAGACCCCCGGCAAGAGCCGGGCGATGGCATCGACCATCGCGAGCGCGGCTATTTCTCCACCGGTAAGGATGAAGTCTCCCAAGGAGACCTCGTCGGTGACCAACCACTGTCGGACGCGCTCGTCCACTCCCTCGTACCTCGGGCAAAGAATTACTATCTGATCCTCCCGAGCGAACTCTTCGCAACGTTTCTGGTCGAAACGTCTTCCCTGCGGTGTCGTCAGGACAACCCTCGGTGCCGCCCCAGACCTTTGGCGACAGAACTCCACGGCGCGAAAGAAGGGCTCGGGTTTCATAACCATTCCGGGACCGCCTCCGTAAGGAGGTTCATCCGTGACCCGATGCCTGCCCTCGGCAAAATCCCGGAGGTCGTGGCACCGAAGAGTAATGGACTCGGCCTCGCGCGCCTTCCCTATGACGCCACGGGAAAGGGGTAGATCGACGGTCTCGGGAAATAATCCGACCACATCGAAGATCAACTGAGATCCACCAACCCCTCGGGAAGATCGACGATGATGATACCGTCGGCGATGCGGACCTCTCGAATCATCTCGCGTGCGGCGGGAAGCATCCAATCGGAATCGTCGCCCTCCACCTTTAGCACCGCGTTGTTGCCTTCATCGAGGAGTCCGGCGATGTGTCCCAGGTCGCGGCCGTCCACGGAGACGACGCGGCAGCCGATGAGGTCGTCCAGGTAAAAAGAATCTTCCGGCAGCTCGGGCATTTCGGAGCGATCGACTTCTATCCTGGCTCCTCGCAATGCTTCGGCTTCGGGGCGAGAGTCCACGCCCACGAGCTTTAGCAGGATTACGTCCGAGTGCGTTCTCGCCTCCCCGACGAGGAAGTCTTGCGACCACTCGTCGGAGCAAAGCCGCACTTCGGCCGGGAAATCCTCCGGATCGAAGTGGGATGATACCCGCACTTCGCCCCGGCGACCGTGGGGCCTGTTGACGGTGCCGATGATGATTCGCAACTTGCGATCCTCGGGAATATCGGGCATGCCTCTCCCGCTCCACTTCTACTCTATGATTTCCACTTCGACCCGGCGTCCCTCGCGAGCTGCTGCGGCCTTGGCGACGGTCCGTATCGCTTGCACGATACGGCCGCGGCGACCGATGACCTTCCCGATGTCGTCAGGTGCAACACCGATCTCGACGATGAGGCTGCGTTCGCCGCTGACCTCGCGGACCGCCACGGAGTCGGGATCATCGACCAGGGCCTTGGTCAGGTAAGTAACGAGTTCGGTGATGGGCATTCCGCATCACTTCCCTCCGTCGGTTCCCCCGGCTTGTTCGGTCGTGGCTTCTGTCTTATCGCGAAGGTCGATGTCGAAGGATTCTTCATCTCTTTCGACGGCTTCCCGGGTACTTTCCAGGAGCCCCGCGCGGACGAAAATGTCCCGGACCGTTTCGGAGGGTCGGGCTCCCTGGGACAACCAATAGCGGGCCCTCTCCGCCTCTATACGTACCTTGGCCGGTCTTTCGACCGGATCGTAGAAACCGATTTCCTCGATGAAGCGTCCATCCCTCGGGGTCCTCGAGTCGGCTACAACTATGCGGTAGAACGCGTCTCTTTTGCCCCCGAGTCTTCTCAAGCGAATCTTTACTGCCATATCATCTTTCCTCCCATCGATTGTGGCCCCTTCTCAGTCGAAAAAGGGCATTTTCGGCATCTTGCCACCGCGGGGCATCTTACCGCGGCTCATTTGCCTGAACATGTCGCGTGTCGTTTGGTACTGTTTCAGCAGCCGGTTGACATCTTGAACCCGGGTACCGCTGCCCGCGGCGATGCGGCGCCTCCGGCTGCGCTTGATGATATCCGGATTCGCCCTCTCCTCGGGTGTCATGGACCTGATGATGGCTTCCGTTTTGACGAGCTCCTTTTCGTCGACTTCCGCCGACCCCATTTGCTTGGCCGCGCCGGGTATCATGGACATGAGTTGATCCAAAGGACCCATCTGTCGGACCTGCTGGAGCTGTTCTAGGAAGTCGTCGAGGGTGAATTGGTCGCTTAGGAGCTTCTCCCCCATCTCGCGGGCCTTCTCTTCGTCCATGCCTCGCTCGGCCTTTTCGATCAGGGTAAGGACATCGCCCATACCCAGGATTCTAGAAGCCATGCGCTCGGGGTGGAAAACCTCGAGGTCCTCGAGTCCCTCTCCCGTCCCGCTGAACTTGATGGGGCACCCGGTGACTTCCAGGACCGAGAGCGCGGCACCACCGCGGGCGTCTCCATCCAACTTGGTGAGCACTATTCCCGTCACGGGAACCCGGGATGTGAACTCTTCGGCCATGGTCACGGCGTCTTGCCCGATCATGGCGTCCAGTACCAAGAGCATCTCGGTTACCTCCACGGCATTGGCCATGGAATCCAACTCTTCCATGAGGTCGGAATCTATGTGGAGGCGGCCGGCTGTGTCCACGATGACCGTGTCGCGGCCATCCCTCTTCGCCTCGGAGACCGCGTTCTTAACCAGCTCGGCCGGGTCTTCCTCGCCCTCGGGGCGACGAACGGCGACCTCCAAGCGTTCTCCGAGTTGTTCCAACTGGTCGGCCGCCGCCGGCCTGTGGATATCGGCCGCAACCATCATAGGATGGCGGCCGCGTCCCTTCAGGTGGCGAGCCAACTTGGCGGCGGTGGTTGTCTTACCAGATCCCTGAAGGCCCAGTAGCATGATCACGGTGGGCGGGCGGGGGGCGGTTTCGAGGCGACGCTCCTTACCTCCCATGAGGTCGGTGAGTTCTTCGTTTACTATCTTCACGACCTGTTGGCCGGGTGTAAGACTCTCCATCACGTCCGAGCCCACGGCGCGCTCCTTGAGCCTCTTCGTGAAGGCGCCCGCGACCTTGAAGTTGACGTCAGCTTCGAGCAGGGCCATCCGCACTTCGCGCATGGCGACTTCGACGTCGGCTTCGCTGAGTTTGCCGCGTCCACGCAGTTTCTTCAGTGCGCCCTGAATTCTTTCGCTAAGGGATTCGAAAGCCATGTTTCCTCCCCATCAACTCAGTGGGTTCAAGTCTGTAATTCGAGAGACGATTTCCCGGCACGAATCGCTGCGCACGGGTTCGTTCCCGAGACAATCCCGCAGTTCCCCCGTCAGCCCGCGAAGGCGCTCCCAGCGCTCCAGGAACCCCAGGTTATCCTCCACCTCCTCGAGGGAGGCGACCTCTCGCAGGAGGGAGTCGTGTATCGCCTGGCGCGTAACATTCGTTCGGTCGGCGATCTCGCCCAGCGAAAGGTCCATCGAATAGTACAGATAGATCGCCCGGCGCTGCCGCTCCGTGAGGAGCGGACCGTAAAGATCGAACAATCTATTGACCCTGAGGGTCCGTTCCAACTGGGAAACCAACTCAATTCCTCCCGGTGTTAAGGTTATTACCTTTACATGGCGCAATGCACATTCTAATCGGGGAACGCGATGGCGTCAAGCACCCGGGGCGAGTAGTGTTCCAACCGGGCCAACTCCCGCGGGGATCGTGACTCCAGCCCGAGGAGATGTCCGAATTACCTTCTGGTAACCGTAGCCGTTGGGACGCGATGGAAAGCCCGGACGGGAGTGGTAACTTCCAATGGTGGCTCGGTGACCGCGCTGACACGTCCCTCGATCGATCTCGAGATGAATAATCACGCTCTATAGCACCTTTTCTCGCGCCCATTTTTAGTCGATCCCGCAAGCGGGGCATCCCGCGCGGGTGTCGCCGGTTAAGAAGGGGCCCCCTAGTTTGCCACCGCTCGCGGGCTATCCCCGTTCCGGGGCATGCGGGCGATTCGCGAGACCGGTCGATTAGGTTTTCAGCTATCTCTTGCGGGGAATCTACCAGTAATGGGTAGTCCCTTTATCCTGGGCTCCCCGCACGAAGGAGGCGATCAAATTTTGTATCCTCACAAGACATCACTTTTCATCGCAACCGTCGCCATCATGCTTATCGCCGCAATGACCGCTTTCGGTTGTGCAGGTCCGGTCGGAGATGAACCGGCACCGGAGGAAGAAGAGGAAACCCGCCGGGGAGGCACCATCGTAATCGGCTACAGCGAGGAGCCCCCCACGCTGGACGCTCACGGCACCACCGCCGCCGCAACCGTATCTGTCTTGGACCGGATCGGGGATCCCGTCCTGGAGCGCGACCCGGAAACGGGCGACTTCATCGCACATATCGCAGAAGAGTGGGATATTTCGGAAGACGGTAAAACCCTGACACTTTGGTTGCGCGACGACGTCACCTTCCACTCCGGGACGGAGCTGAACGCGCAAACACTCAAGGAAAGCTGGGAGCGCATACTGGAGCCCGGACACGAGGTTGCACTCGGACGTATGGGCCCCCTGGGAGACCTGGTCGTCGAGGACGATTACGTCCTAAGAATCGAAATGGAAGAATCCTTTGCGCCACTGATGAACTGGGTGAGCTGGCGCTCCTGGGCCCAACCGGTGGATCCCGATCTCGTTCGCGAGTACGGAGACGATTACGGTCGCAATCCGGGTAGCATCGGACCGTATCGTTTCGATGAATGGTTGACGGGACAGGAAATAAGTCTCGTCCGCAACGAGGATTACGATTGGGCTCCCGAGTTCTACGACAACCGCGGGCCGGCCTACCCCGACGCCCTGAGACTTCGCTACATCATGGAGGATGCGACGCGCGTGGCTGCCCTGGAAACCGGGGAGATTCACATCACCAGCCTCCCGTCGACCGAGGTCGAGCGTTTCATCGATGATCCCGATTTCGAGATCTTTTCTTATCCCCGTGGCGGAGTATCCATGCACGTTCTCTTCAACCACGAACGAGAACCCATGGACGATCTGCGTGTACGCCAGGCCCTATCCTATGCCATCGATAAATCGGCAATCATCGACGTGGCCGCCGACGGTCGCGCCGAAGAGGCCCACGGGCCGCTGCCACCTACGATGTGGGGGTATTGGGACGGCGTCGAGGACATCAGCTACGACCACGATCTGGAGCGCGCCGGCGCCCTGTTGGACGATGCCGGATGGACGCTCGATGAGGGCGAATCCGTTCGAACCCGGGACGGTGAACCCCTGGAGATCACACTCTACCTAACGTCCTTCGACCACTGGGTCCTTACGGCGGAGATGCTTCAGGCCCAATGGCGCGAGCTCGGTGTCGAAGTAATCATCGAGAATTACGAATGGGGCACCGTGCTAGAATACCTGGCGGACGGTCGGCATCACACCGCGCTGATGGGATACAGTACCTCAAACGATCCAGATTGGTTGTACAGGGTATTCCACAGCAGCCAAGCGGGTGGTGCCGGTATCAACCGCCACCACATTCGCAACGACGAGCTGGACAACCTCGTCGAAAGGCAACGCTACACCATGGATCCCGATGAGCGCTTGCAATATGCTGGAGAGGCCCAGCGCTTCGCCGTGGAACAGGCAGTGCAGGCTCCGATCTACATCCTGACGGAATACGTCGCCGTCAACCGAAAGGTCGAAGACTTCGCCATCGATTATCGGGGCAATTGGTTATTACACGACATGTGGCTAAACGAGTAGAATCATTACATTACATGGCCTTGCCGCGCGCGTCCGATCGTGAGGATCGGGCGCGCGCTGAGGAGAGTGTCCTGTGACTACCTACGTGTTGCGACGCCTGCTCAGCGCCGTACCGGTGCTGATAGGTGTCTCCATCCTAGTGTTCGCCATGTTGCATTTGGCCCCCGGTGACCCGGCGCGCTTGATCGCCGGCGAAGAGGCCGAGGCCGAAGTGTTGGAACAATGGCGCGAGCGACTGGGCTTGAACGACCCCCTGCCGACCCAGTACTGGCGATTCGTCTCCGGGGCCATCAGGGGGGATCTCGGCCAGTCTCTCAGAACCAATAGGGCCGTTGTCGAAGAAATCGGCGATCGAATCGGAAACACCCTTCGACTCGCGGCCGTCGGCATGACCCTCGCCATATTATTGGGACTGGGGTCCGGCACCGTCGCCGCAGTCTTTCATAGGCGCGCCATGGATAATGTGGTGATGGTTGGCGCCATGTTGGGCGTGAGCATCCCCGGTTTTTGGTTCGGGCTTCTCCTCATATTCGTTTTTGCGGTGACCCTGGGTTGGTTTCCGTCCTCCGGGGCGTCGGGACTGCGACACCTGGTCCTCCCCGGAATCGCCCTCGGCGTTCGCGCCGCCGCCATCCTCGCGCGGATGACCCGCTCATCAATGCTGGAGGTAATTCGCAGGGACTTCGTGCGTACCGCTAGGGCCAAGGGGCTCAACGAGAGGACGGTGATCTATCGGCACGTCCTAAAGAACTCCCTAATACCGGTGATCACCATAATTGGGCTGCAGTTCGGTGCGCTCCTAGCCGGGACTATCATCATCGAGCAGGTGTTCACCTGGCCGGGGTTGGGCACGCTGCTTCTGCACTCGCTGAATGCCCGCGATTACCCACTGGTCCAGGGAATCGTGCTGTACATCGCCGTAGGATATATCGCGGTGAACCTGGCGGTGGATTTGCTCTATGGTTACCTCGATCCGCGCATCCGCTACGATTGAAAGGAGGCGCATGGTGAACCGAAGTGGAGGAAACATCGAAGGTGGAGAGTCTTCCCGCGGCCGGGATGTATTCCGGAGTTTCCTAAAACACCGTGGAGCCGTTGTGGGTTTACTGATTCTACTGCTGTTCATCGTATCCGCCGTCGGTGCTCCCTGGCTCGCTCCCCATGATCCCTACGATATATCGGCCGAACGCTTACTGGCTCCATCCGCGGATCACTTCTTCGGCACCGATCCCCTGGGTCGCGACGTGTTCAGTCGAATCATATACGGCGGGCGGGTTTCCCTGCAGGTGGGCCTGGTTTCCGTGGGCATCGCCGCCCTGACGGGAACGATGCTGGGGTTGATCGCGGGGTTCGTCGAAGGGCCGCTCGACAACGTGATCATGCGGGCCATGGACATATTGCTAGCGTTTCCGGGCATACTATTGGCCATCGTTGTCGTCGCCGTCTTGGGCCCGAGCCTGACCAACCTCATGATCGCCATCGGAATCGCCTCGATACCCATGTATACACGCCTGGTGCGCGGGAGTACCCTGGCGGCGAAGCAGGAGGAATATATCCTCGCGGCGCGGGCTCAGGGCATGAGCGATGTCAGGCTCATATTGCGCCACATCCTCCCCAATATCGCCTCTCCCATCATCGTGCTTTCAACACTCGGTGTAGCCAGCGCCATACTCTCCGCGGCCGCATTGAGTTTCCTCGGCCTCGGACCGCGTCCGCCCACGGCGGAATGGGGATCCATGCTCGCGGCCTCCCGCAACTACATCCGGCGAGCCTGGTGGCTCGTCGCATTTCCCGGCACCTCCATAACCCTGTGCGTCCTCGCCATCAACATGATCGGCGATGGATTGCGCGACGCCCTGGATCCACAGTTGGACTGAGTCACCGGATGGACGGGGAACTCGCGTCGCGCAAACCCGGTTCGCCCGGTTGGTTTGCGCGACAGGGCGTCGCTGTGAATGCAGCCCGGTTGTCATCGGTGTCCGGCGGAATGAAGGGGATCGTACCGCTTCGGCTTTGGCCCCGCAGTCACCCCCCACGATCCCGGGCAAAGGGGCGGGCCCTCGGGTGCACGCTGGAAGGTGTCTCACCGAGGCATTGCAAGGGGCGAGGATCCACGGGTTCCAGTGCCAAATGGGAAATATCGGGTGGATACCCGGGAACCTCGTCCACCTCCAACATCCAGTCAATCCGGCAAAGCCCGGTGACTCCATCGGGGACCACCGGGTAAGGAGGGTTGTCCGCGGGGGATCATTCCCCGGGGTCGAGCCCCACTAGCGCATCGACGAAGCGTCGCTCGTCGAAGGGTTCGAGGTCGGAAAGTCCCTCGCCCAACCCAACCAACTTGACCCTCAGTTCGGTTTCCAATTCGATGGCCAATACTATGCCGCCCTTGGCGGTGCCGTCCAGCTTCGTCAGAACGATTCCCGTGGGTTCGACGGCTTTCCCGAAGCTTTCCACCTGGCGCAGGGCGTTTTGACCGGTGGTTGCATCGAGGACGAGCAGGACTTCGTCCGGTTGATGGCCCGATTCCCGCTCGATCACGCGACGAATCTTGGAAAGCTCCTCCATCAGGTTACTCCGGGTGTGCAATCGGCCGGCAGTATCCAGGATGACGATGTCCGCGCCCCTGGCCCTGGCGGCTTTCATGGCATCGAAGGCCACAGCGCCCGGGTCCGCTCCGAAGGCGTGGGCTATGACGTCCACGTCGAGCCTCTCGCCCCACACCTTCAATTGCTCGATAGCGGCCGCCCTGAATGTATCCGCCGCACCCAGCAGGGGGCGGTGCCCGCGCTCTTTGAACATGTGGGCGAGTTTGGCCGCAGTTGTGGTCTTACCCACACCGTTAACTCCCACCAGCAGAATGACCGCCGGATCGCGGGTGAGATTCAACTCCCTTTCGCCCTCTCCGCAAGCCAGGCGCTCGGCGAGGATGTGACCGAGTGCTTCCAGGACTTCACCCTTGTTCCCAAGGCCCCGCTTCCCAACTCGTTCGCGAAGATCATCGAGAATCGTTGCGGCCGTTTGTGCACCCATGTCGCTTTGGACGAGGAGGGCCTCCAGTTCTTCGTAGACTTCCTCGGATCCCTCCGAGAAATCCACCACCGATTCCAGGCCCTCCACCAGGCGACGGCGGGTTTTTTCGAGGCCAGCTCGCATTTTCGACCAAAAACCACCACCGCCCTCGTTACCGGGACTCAATATGTGACACCTCCTGGTGATTTGAACTGCTTAGTCATCGCCGGACCCGCTGGCTGCGCGGGAAGCGGCCTCGGAGGCGAGTCGAACCGAGACCAGATCCGATACTCCGGCTTCGGACATGGTAACGCCGTGCAAGGCGTCGGCGATTTCCATGGTCCTCTTCTGATGCGTTATGAGTATGTACTGTATCCCGCCGTTCGAATCCCTCAGGTAGCGGGCAAGCCTGTCCGTATTCCTGTCGTCCAAGGCCGCGTCGATCTCGTCGAGCAGACAAACCGGTGCCGGCCGCACTTTCAATAGGGCGAACAGGAACACTATGCCCGTCAGGGCCCTCTCGCCACCCGATAGTAGACTCATCCTGGAGAGCTTCTTGCCGGGGGGTTGGGCCCTGATTTCCAGACCCGGGTACGGCGAACTTCCCTCGGTGGTGAGGTGGATGCGGCCTTCTCCCCCGTCGAACAGTTCGGAAAAGGTCTCCGAAAATGCCTCGGACACCCGTTGGAGGGTTTCGAGGAAGCGGTCTTCTATCTTTGTCGCCAATCGCGCGCGGAGATCATCCAGGGCCTCTATCGAGTAGATGAGATCCCGGGACTGGGATTCCAAATCGCGGAGGGTGCCAATTTCCCTGCGGTACTCCTCCACGGCCAGGGGATTGATGGGTTCGAGGGAGCGCCGCCTACCTTCTAACTCGGAAATCTGTCGCCTAGCCGCCCCGATCCCAGAGATCGACGGTAGAGCGCTCAATGCTTCCTCGTCGAGCCCGTACTCGCGCCTCGCGGTGCCCAGGAGACGAGAGAGATCATCCCAAAGCCTTTGCTCCTTGTTCACGAGGGATGAGAGCTCCGCCGACAGCGCGGACCGCTCGGATTCCACTTCCACGGCTCGTATGCGGGTTTCCTCGGCCTGGCGAGCGCAATCGCTTCGGTTCTTCTTGGCGCATCGGCGGCCCCTGGCGGCTCGCTCGATGGCTCGCTCGTACCCTTTGGCCAGCCGATCCAGGCGTTTTCCGTCGCGCGCAATACCGCACAGTCGCTCGGTTGCGGTGTTCAGCTCTCGCTGCAACGATTCTTGTCGACCCGCCAGTTCCTCGCCTTCGCTCGCCCTGCGTTTCTCGGAAGCTTCGAGGATGGCTATTTGCCCGGTCAACTCCGTCAACTCCGACCGTTTTCTTC
>SLGS01000060.1 GCA_007136565.1 Clostridia bacterium
CCATTCGCCCGACCCCGACCGGCAGTTCCAAGGACCTATTCAACGCCGCCGACGAAGCCCTTTACCGCGCCAAGGCCGGGGGGAGAAATAGCGTGGACACATCGCGGGGGGAGCATCGGCAAACGACGAAGCCGCGCTACCTCGAGAGGTAAAGCCCCCGGGAAGATCCCGGCATCGCCTTTCACCACCAGGTATAGCTCTTTTCGAATCCTTTCAGTTCCGAATAGGATCTCCTCGGGGTGCCTGCCTCTTACCACGGCGGCACTTGCCGGCGAGCGGTGAACGCTGGGCGAAGAAGGCCAGGTCCCGGACGAACGAACCCGTCGCTCGAGTTGCTCGACGGGTTCGATACGGTTTGCAAAACGCCATGATCGGGCCCTGGCGCTTCGGTTTCGGATTCGATCCAGCCGGATCGCTCCGTGGCGCCTTTAGCGGCGCTTGCGGTCGTTTCTACCCTTGCCACCGGAATTGGCGCGACGCTTCCTGGCTCTTTCCGCCTTCTCTTCGTCGGTCAGTTCCTTACGCTCGGCGCGAGTCTCCCGCGCCTCGACGGCCTCGCGGCCCAGCTCCTTGATGCAGGCCTCCCGGGAGAGGTTTATCCTATCCATCTTGTCGACCTCGACGAGTTTGACGAGTATCTCGTCACCCACCGTGACGACATCCTCGGGAGCATCTACGAACTCGGTGTCGAGCTTGGATACGTGGACCAGTCCGTCCTGGTTGGGTAGGATCTCGACGAAGGCTCCCAGGTTGTCAACTATCCTCTTGACGGTACCCTTGTAAACCTTGCCGACCTCGACGTCCTCGGTCAATCCTCGGATGCGCTCCAAGGCTCCATCGATACCCTCGGCATCGTCGGAGGCCACGTAGACCGTGCCGTCATCCTCGATGTCGACCTGGACCCCGAAGTCCTCGACTATGCTGTTGATCATCTTGCCACCGGGGCCGATGACGTAGCGAATCTTCTCGGGGTTGATCTTGAGGGTCACGATCCGCGGAGCGTGGCGCGACATTTCTTCGCGCGGTTCGGGGATCACTTCGAGCATCTTGTCGAGTATGAAGTTGCGACCGGCCTTGGCCTGGGCCAGGGCTTCGCTGAGGATATTCCGGTCCACGCCGCGGATCTTGATGTCCATCTGCAGGGCGGTTATCCCATCGGTGGTTCCGGCGACCTTGAAGTCCATGTCGCCGAGATGGTCTTCTATGCCCTGGATGTCGGACAATACGGCGTACTTCTCGCCTTCCTTGATGAGTCCCATGGCGATACCGGCCACCGGGGCTTTGATCCCCACGCCGGCATCCATGAGCGCCAACGTGCTGGCGCAAACGCTGGCCATGGAAGTCGAGCCGTTGGAAGCGAGGGCCTCGGACACCAGTCTCAGGGTGTAGGGGAACTCGTCCTCGGGGGGGAGAACCGGTAGCAGGGCTCGTTCCGCCAGGGCGCCGTGCCCGATTTCCCTGCGGGAGGGCATCCTCATGAAGCGGGACTCGCCGGTGCTGTAGGGCGGGAAGTTGTAATGGTGTAAGTATCGCTTGTGCTCGTCGTTGTGACCGAGGCTGTCGATCATCTGGCGATCGCCGA
This sequence comes from Clostridia bacterium, assembly GCA_007136565.1. GTDB lineage: Bacteria > Bacillota > Sulfobacillia > SLMV01 > SLMV01 > CSSED11-154. The sequence goes on from SLGS01000060.1 coordinate 1,583, forward strand.
CGGAACCCAGGGCGAGTACCGTGAGCACCTGCGTCTCGCCACGATTGAAGAGACCGCTGCCGTGCACCCGGGGCAGGAAGCCGACTTCGCAGCTTATGGGGCGGATCTCGTCTGGTTGTCTACCATCCGGACGGAAGCCGCGATCCACGATGGCTCGGCGCATCTCTTCTTTTTCGATCTGGCGCAGAACCTGGTCTATCGCCCAAGCATCGTCGGGGAACTCCTCGCCCAGGTCCTCGTGAACCTCCTGGAAGATGCCCGAACGCATGGTCTCTCGGTCCTCTTTGTCCTCGGCGAACAGGAAGTCCCTGACCCGGGATCCCACCGTACGGCGGACGGATGCTTCGACTTCCGCGGAGATGGTCTTGAGGAAGGGATCTCCGGTTTCCGCGGACATCTCCTCGAGAATTTCCCGCTGTAGAGCGGTTAGCCGGCGGATTTCGGCGTGCGCCATCTCGATACCTTCGACGATATCGTCTTCCCCGACACCGTTGGCGCCGGCCTCGACCATGACGACGGCGTCTTCGGTACCGGCTACGATCAGGTCGAGATCGCTGGCCTCGGACTGGTCCTTGGTCGGGTTCAACACGAGCTGTCCGTCGACCAAGCCGACGCGCGCGGAGGCCACGGGATCGTTCATCGGGATCCACGACGTCGTGAGTGCCATGGAGGCCGCGGTGATGCCGAGGATGTCCGGGGGACAATCGGGATCGAAGGACAGTACGGTGATGACCACCTGCACATCGTTGCGATACCCATCGGGGAACAACGGCCTGAAGGGTCGATCGATCAATCTGCACGCCAGGGTTGCCTGGTCGGTGGGCTTGCCCTCGCGGCGGAAGAAACTGCCGGGAATCCGACCTACGGCGTATTGCCTCTCTTCGTAATCAACGCGGAAAGGTAGGAAATCGAGGTCTTCTCGGGGCTTGGAACTGGCGGCCGAGGTGGCCAGGATAACGGTATCGCCCCATCGTGCCACCACCGAACCCGCTGCCAGCTGGGCCAGACGTCCGAACTCAAACGTCATAGGTTTACCCTCGGTCTCGAGGGTATAGGTTTTTCGATTGTGCAAAATTCATCCTCCGTTTCGAAAAAAACTCTTAGTATCTTGGGATCGAGCGTACTCTAGCGACGCAGTCCCAGCCGTTGTATGACATCGTAATATCTCGAGGCGTCCTTCTTGCGCAGGTAATCCAGGAGACTACGACGCTGTCCGACCATCTTCAAAAGGCCGCGACGAGAATGGTGGTCCTTGGAGTGTTCGCGAAGGTGTTCGGTAAGGTGGGTGATTCTTTTCGTCAGGATTGCGATTTGAACCTCCGGCGAGCCGGTGTCGCCCTCGTGCTGTTGAAACTCCTCGATTAACTGTTGCTTGGCATCCCTGTCCATAGTCATACGAACAATACCTCCTAGCGTATTCTGATCCCCGACAACCGAGAGTGCCGCTGGAGGGAACGCGAACATCCCGGCTCCGGTTTGCTCTAATGAGCAGTCTTTCAACGAATTTTAGCACAACGCCGGTGGGCATCGCAAACTCCGTGCCCCGCGGGATCCCCGGTGGCGAGGGCGATTTTCACGTCCCGCGATATCTCGCGTACCAGGCCGTCGGGCGAGGAGAAATCCTCGAGATCGCGGATCTTTCGCAAGAACTCTATTCCGAGGCGCTCTCCGTATAGATCTCCTTCGAAACCGGGAACGTATACCTCCGCCAGGGGAGCGGTGCCCCCCGGTTCGTCGAAGGTCGGGCTGCCACCGATGTTTGCGACGGCCCTGGCGCGATTCGAATTCCATCGGGTTGAAGTCACATCGACGATGTACACCCCCGGACCCGGCACCATCAAGTCGCCACGGATTTGCACGTTGGCGGTCGGAAATCCCAGTTGCCTGCCCCTACCGCGCCCCCGAACGACGTGACCCTCCACCAGATGAGGTCGACCCAATAGTGCCGCCGCCCCGGCGACTTCTCCCCGCCCTATGAGTTCCCGGATGATGGTACTCGACACGCGCTGCCCGGAGATCTCCACCGGATCCAAGACTCGAACCGAGAACCCGTGATGGGAGCCGAGCTCACACAACAGGCGAGGATCTCCGGAGCCCAAGCTGCCGAAGGTGAAATTGAATCCCACGCAGATTTCGTCCACCGCGAGATCGCCCACGAGGATGTCCTCGACGAAAGTCTCCGGCTCCATGGTAGCGAGATCCCCATGGAAGTGCAGGGTCACCAGGTGGTCTACGCCGAGATCGGCGAGGAGGCCCGCCCGGCGGGCGGGAGTGGAAAGCAAGCGCGCCGACCCCCTTCGCCCGAGGGTTATTCCGGGGAGGGGCCAAAACGTCAAGACCACTACTTCACCTCCGATGGTCTCCGCTCGCTCCTTGGCCAGGGAAACCAATCGTCGGTGCCCCAGGTGTACTCCATCGAAGGAACCAACGGCCACCACGCGGGGGGAAGCGGCTGAGCGGCGGGCGAACTGGCGGCGTCCGAACATCCTCATCCGCGATCGCCCTCGATCTCCTCGGGACGTATCAGTACCCGGCTCAGGCGAATGTCTCCCGCCGACACTTCCGCCACGGCGACGAGGTCACCTTCGGCGTCCAAGAGGCGAAGCGATCCATCGGGGGGTTCGGGGTAAACCCGGGGGATCCTACCGTGGGCTACGTCGAGCAAACCCTCGGCGGATAGAACGCGCGAGGGCAAAAAACCCAGGGCTTCGGAGGCAGGGACCACCCGTATCGGCTCGCCCGAACCCAGGACGAGGGCATCCCGGGCGCAGAAAGGGCCCACGGAAGTCCGCACCAGGAAGGACATGAAGGCCGACGACCCCATGGCCCGCGCGAGATCCGCGACCAGGGTGCGAACGTAGGTTCCCGCGGAACAGGTCACGCTTATCAATGCGCGAGGAGGATCACCCGGGCGCCATTCGATGACGTCCAACCCCTGGACGCGCACGGTCCTGGGATCTCGCTCCACCTCGACCCCGCTGCGGGCGAGTCGGTACAGTGGGATCCCGTCGCGCTTCAAGGCGGA
>SLGS01000031.1 GCA_007136565.1 Clostridia bacterium
CGCCCCGGTTGTACCGCGGCTCAATATGGAACCGAAAGCGGCGGACCAGGGGGCGTTCTTCGTCGTCAGATTGGAAGAGTTACCCCGGGCTTGCGAAGTGGGGATGAGGTTTGCGGGAGAGGAATATCCGGTTTTTCCCGCGGGCGAAGGGCAAGCCCTCGCCCTTATCCCGATCAGCTACTACGTGGTCCCCGGCGTTCATTTCCTCGAGGTCGTCTTGGAATTCGATGGCGATGGCGAAGCGCGCTTGTTCGAGTCCATCCAGGTAACGGAAGCGGATTTCGAGACGCAGCACCTGTGGGTCGATTCCGAACTGCAATCCCTGAGAGATCCCGAGCTGGCTCGACAGGACCGAGTTCACATAACACGTGCTCGCTCGAGCAGCGGCGATATTGCCCACTGGGAGGGACCCTTCCACGTTCCCCTCGAAGGCCGAAGGACCTCTTCTTTTGGGTTGACCAGGTATGTCAATGACGTAATGTCGGGCAGACACTCGGGCCTGGACTTGGCGGCCCCGGAGGGCACCCCGATAATTGCCGCCGCTTCCGGTGTGGTAACCCTCGCCATGGATCTGAATCTCACCGGGAAGACGGTAATAATCGATCACGGGCTGAACCTCTTTAGCTGCTACTATCACCTGAGTCGTATTGCGGTGGAGGAATCGGAATTCCTCGAGGGGGGAGATATCATAGGGGATGTCGGGTCGACGGGTTTCTCAACGGGTCCCCATCTGCACCTGACCGTCAGCGTCGGCAGGGTTCCCATCGATCCCGACTTGGTCTTCGCCCGGGATCCCCTCGACTTCGGCCGAGCCGACTGAATTCTTTTGTCATCGGGCTGACATCGGCGATGTGTCTCGGGGGACCGGATGGAGACTATCAGGACCACGGGGAGGTGAGGCCGCGCGGCCCCAACCTCCCCGTCTACTTCAATACCGCAAGTTGGTGTGGCTATTACTGCAGGCGCATGCCGGAATACTCGGGTTTTAGGATATTGACCTGTGACTCCGAACGGATCTCATCGAGGACTTCCTGGCCGGATCGAGCGATCTCTTGCTTATAGGATTCCTCAACCCTATCTCGAACCTCATCGAACTCGGCCTGTCGGGCCTCCTGGCGATCCGTTACCTTGATCACGTGGAATCCCGCGTAACTCTCCACGGGATCCGAGATCTCACCCACGGGTGTGGCGAAGGCGGCCTCTTCAAAACTCGGGTCCATTTCGTTGTATCCGAAATATCCCAGATCTCCGCCGTCTTCTGCCGTGCCCGGGTCCTGAGAGTGCATGCGAGCTAGGTCCGCGAAGTCGCCCCCCTCTTCGAGGAGGTCAATCATGTGCCAGGCGGAGGCTTCATCTGGCACCAGGATGTGTGAAGCCCGGATCTCGTCGTGGAAGTCGAATCTTTCCCGGTTGTCGTCGAAGTAATCGTACAGCCGTTCTTCACTTACGTCGACTTCGGCAAAACGGATATTGTCCAGCGCCATCGATATGGCGAGGTTGTACCTGAAGGCCATTTCATTCATACCGTACTGCGCCAGGAACTGGGCATATCCCTGTTCCCCGAGTTGATTTCGTATGAGGTCCAACTCCGCGTCGAGATCCTCCTCGGCGGGAGCCATTCCCTCGTCTTCGGCCGCGGACATCACCATCTCGTATAGGATCAGTGTCCTGAGGGCCTCTTCACCGTACATGGCTTCCAGGTTTTCCAAGAATTCGTCTTGACCGATCTCCCTGTCGTTAATGGTGGCCACCGTTCCTGCGGCACCACCTTGTCCCACGTACCACGCCACCGTGGAACCAACCAAAGCGACGGCTATTATGACGGCGATTATTAGCCGATGAGATTTCAAATGGTGTCCCCCCAATTTGGTGTAAGCTGTTCACTAGCGAGTTTCATCGAGGAAGCCTCCGAAACTGGCTATGGACAGTCTACACCCCAGGGTCCCGGGCGACAAGTCAAACCGAATGGCGGGGCGCCCAATACCCCCGAAGGGGGAAGCAGCAAGCCGGGGATCCCGAGAGGAAGCAAGCGCGGTTTGTGATGTTTCGAGTGTTTCGGAGGCGTACGCTGTTGACTTCTTTATTCCCATATAGGAATATGATTCATGAGATTGGAGGCGTTAGAACATGCGAGAAGACGTCGCTACGGATCTAGCTCACATCGCTCGGGCTTTGGCCAACCCTTCTAGGATACGTATGCTGCAGTGGCTGTCCTCCCAGGGAGAAACCTGTGTTTGCGATATGGCGGATATCATGCAGATCTCGCAACCGTCGGTTTCGAAACACTTGGCCGCCCTGCGCGAAGCCGGTTTGGTCAGTTTTCGGCGGGATGGTTTGAAGTACATGTACCAATCCGTGGAGCCGGTTTCTTCGCAGGTCATTGAGATCCTCTGGCTGGCTGCTTATGGTGTCGAGCGCTCGACTGGGCTCCGGGAGGTGCGTCAGTGAAGTCGCTCGTCGCTGTGTTGACGCATTACTGGAACAACAGAGAGGTTCGCGTATTCCTCCTCATCCTCGGGGTGTTTTCGGCGGCCTACTTCGTGCCGTTTGAGAATCCCCGGGTGGGTGCTGCCGTACTGGAATCCTTCCACATGTTGCAAGATTACGCCCGGGAGCACGTGCTGTTTTGTCTCATACCGGCTTTCTTCATCGCAGGTGCGATAGCCAATTTCGTTTCCCAAGGAGCCGTGATCAAGTATTTCGGTTCCAAGGCCCCGAGATGGCTTGCGTACTCGGTGGCATCGGTATCCGGTACCGTGCTGGCCGTGTGTTCCTGCACGGTATTACCTCTATTCTCCGGGATCCATCGTCGCGGTGCGGGCATCGGTCCTGCGTGTGCTTTCCTTTACTCGGGTCCGGCGATCAATATCCTCGCCATCATCCTGACGGCACGGGTCCTGGGATGGCAATTGGGTCTCGCCCGAGCCGTAGCGGCCGTAGTGTTCGCCGTTCTCGTGGGGCTCGGGATGTCGGCCCTATTTCGAGATGGAGATCGCCAACGGGAGGATGCGGCCGCGAATGCCGGGGATCTCGGGAGCGAACAAGAACGCCGTACCGGTACTCAGAACCTGGTCTTTTTTGCCGTGCTGGTCTCCATTCTGATCTTCGCCGCCTGGAGCAGGCCGGAACAAGTGGGTGGATTGTGGAGTGCAATCTTCGGGATCAAGTGGTATGTGGTAACCGCTTTACTCCTCGTTTTGAGCTACGTGCTCGTTAAATGGTTCGAACGCGACGAGTTGGGGTACTGGGTGAGCACGACCTGGGACTTCGCGAAGCAGATATTGCCACTGTTGTTCGTCGGTGTCATGATCGCGGGCTTCCTGATGGGTCGACCCGAGGCCGAAGCGGGTCTGATCCCGGGTGAATACGTGGCTCGGTTGGTGGGAGGCAATTCGGTGGGCGCCAACCTCGCAGCATCGGTGTTGGGAGCCTTCATGTATTTCGCCACGCTAACCGAGATTCCCATTCTCCAGGGGCTTTTGGGATTGGGGATGGGGCAGGGCCCAGCCCTGGCGCTGCTGCTGGCCGGACCCGCGCTGAGTCTTCCCAACATGCTGGTAATACGCAGCGTCATCGGCACAAAGAAGACGCTCGCCTTCGTGGCCATGGTAGTCGTCCTGTCGACAGCCGGAGGGCTCATATACGGTGCCCTGGTAGGGTGAACACCCTAAGGTAAAGAAGAGTTGTATATCGTTTGTACATCGAAAGGAGATCAATACCATGGATATCAAGATATTCGGACCGGGTTGTCCCAAGTGCAAAGCCATGGAGAAACACGCGCGCGAAGCTGTTGGACAGGTAGGTGCCGACGCGGAAGTGACCAAGATCGAAGACCTAAACGAGATGGCCGATCACGGTGTGATGATTACCCCGGCCCTGTCCATAGATGGCGACATTCTCGTATCCGGCAGAGTGGCCAGTCCCGACGAAATCGCAGGGTGGATCCAAGAGCGAGTATGATCTAATGACCTCATCCCCGGGGAAAGATCTCTTCCTCCCTCCCCGGGGGTCTTCTTGACACCCTCATTCGCGCTTAACATACTTGGGGAGATGAGAGACTACTCCGGTCGATGTTGCGCGATGAGAGGGGCGGCGTGCATGGATTGTTTTTCGCGGGAGATGTCATTTCCCCGCGTCCGGAATAACCCGGACGACGGTACCCTTTACGATTTGTGTTCCCACCAAGGGCAGAAGACCGTATACGGCAGTACCAATTTCGTAACCCGGGTTCGAAACCGAAGTGCCAGGGAAACTTACGTCGTGTCCAACGTTCCACTGGGGCGGAGGCAGCAGCCCCTGGGGGAAGATGAGGCGAGAAAGATCGCGCTGGAGGTACAAAACTACCTCCAGGGGCAGGCCGTGGTGCAAATCGATCGAAAGATGGGTAACGGACGCGGTATGCGGGCGCACTGCCGCCTCTTCGTCAGCGAGTCCCACGCTCGTCTGGCGTATATGTGGAAACGCTCGTTATTTCCGCCCGAAGACCCTTCCGGGACCCCCGATTTCGTGAGCGTATATGTCCCCGAGTGGCCCGAGCGCAAGATATTCGTCAACGCGGAAGCGGGCGTTACGTACATCCTCGGCACCGACTATTTCGGCGAAGCAAAGAAGTCTTTCCTGCGCATGGCGATGTATCGTGAGAAGTCCCGCGATCGCCTGGGTTTTCACGCCGCGAGCAAGATTATCAGGGTTTCACACGGCACCGGGGAGCAGGTGGACACCGGGTTCCTGATTTTTGGACTCAGTGGAACCGGTAAGACCACCCTGACCACCCACGATCACGGCCTGGGATACCCAGAAGGAGTGGTCGTCCGCCAGGATGATGTCGTAGTCATGGATGAGCAGACCTATTGTGCGGGGACTGAGAATGGTTTCTTCATAAAGACCGAGGGCCTGGACAAGAATGGATCGGATGACCCCATATACTCCGCCGCCAGGAGCTCTCGCGCAATATTCGAGAATGTCGTCTTGGATGCAGAAGGAAATCCCAGGTTCTCCGACACATCCCTCACGGGCAACGGCCGGGCCATAATACCCAGGGACGAATTTCCATGTACGGATGACGACATAGATCTGGAGCGGATACGAAACCTCGTTTTCATAACTCGCCGTGATGACATACTGCCCCCGGTGGCGAGACTATCCCCCGAACAGGCGGCAGCCTATTTTATGCTTGGCGAATCCGTCGAGACTTCCGCGGGTGATCCCAATGCCGTCGGCCAATCGCGCCGAGAAGTCGGTACGAATCCCTTCGTCATCGGGCCCGAGGCGGAAGAGGGTAACCGGCTGCTGCGGTTTTTACGAATCAATCCCGATACCAATTGTTACCTTCTCAACACGGGCACCATCGGCGGACAAATGGATCTGTCCGTTCACGATTCGGCCTCCATTTTGGAGCAACTGGCTCGGGAGTCCATTCGCTGGGAATCCGATCCCCATTGGGGATACGAGGTTCCGACGGACATCCCGGGAATGGATGTGGAGCGCATGAGGCCCGAGAAGTATTACGAAAAACTCGAATATGACCGCAGGGTTGAAGAGCTTCGGCGCGAAAGACAGGATTGGCTGAGTGCCTTTTTAGGTCTAAACCCGGCGATAACCGCAGTCTTCGAAGGATAGCGTCTCTCGGCCGTCGGTGGCTCTCGGTTAATTTCGAGAAACAATCGAGGGAGGTACAGGTATGTCGAGGATGGTTTTTGTTAACGGTGATCTCGTTCCCGAAGAACAGGCCACCGTTTCGGTATTCGATCACGGATACCTTTACGGGGACGGTGTCTTCGAAGGCATTAGGGCTTACGATGGGAAGATCTTCCGACTCGAGGAACATGTAGATCGCCTTTACGAATCGGCCCATTGCATCATGATGGAGATACCCTACACCCGTGAGCAGATGCAGCGAGCGATCATCGACACCGTGAAAGCCAATGGCCTGAGGGACGCCTACATCCGGGTGGTCGTCTCCCGGGGTAAAGGCGACCTGGGGATGAACCCGAAGAACTGCCCGGGTTGCCAGATCGTAATCATCGCCGGGAAGATAGCCGTCTTTCCGCCGGAGCTTTACGAGGATGGGATCGAAGCGGTTACCGTTCCCACGAGGCGCAACGTCGTCGGCGCTCTCGATCCGCGGATCAAGTCCCTCAATTACCTCAACAATATTATGGCCCACATAGAGGCCACCAGGGCCGGCGCCCGCGAAGCGCTGATGCTGAACTCGGAGGGATATGTCACCGAGGGTGCTGCGGACAACATCTTCGTCTACAGGCGTGGCGTGTTGTGGACTCCACCCAAGTATCTCGGTATTCTCGAGGGCATAACCCGTGAGGCCGTCATGGGCCTCGCGCGCGGGGAAGGTATTCCAGTGGAAGAAAGCCCCATCACCCGACACGACATCTATACTGGAGACGAATGTTTCGTCACGGGCACAGCCGCCGAGATCATGCCCATAGTCGAGGTGGATTCGCGGGTCGTCGGGACCGGCAAGCCGGGTCCGGTTACGAGACGATTGACCGAACTGTATCGCGAGCTGGTAATCGAGGAAGGTACGCCCCTGGAGTAAGTTCGCAATCAGGTTATCGACACACGAGAGCCCGCGATGGCCCCGGTTCGATTAGTGGGGGCATCGCGGGCCTCAGCTTTCCCGGGGGATGACTATTAGGAAACGCGCTCCGTTTCGGGGTGAATCGACGGCCGAGACGGAACCACCGTGTGCGCTTACGATTTGCCTAACGATGGAAAGCCCCAGCCCGGATCCACCGGATTTCCTGTCGCGGGCTTTATCGATTCGGTAGAAGCGATCGAAGATGTTGAGCCGTTCATCCTCGGGTATCCCCGGCCCGTTGTCTTCCACATCAACGCGAAGAATCTCATCCGTGGATTCCACGGATATGGTTATCGATCCTATTCCCTCCGGGACGTACTTGAGGGAGTTGCCCACGAGGTTGGCGAGGGCCACCTTGAACCAATCGGGTTCGACGGGCCAGTGCGCTTCGCCGGATACTCCTATATGGACGCCCTTCTTCGCGGCCTCTCGGGACAGATCCTTTCGCACGGCATCGGCGAGGTGGTGTATCGCGGTGGTTTCCCTGACGAAGCCCGATAGCAACATTTGGGACGCGCTCAAATCGGTTAGACCCCGGGCGAGCCCCTCCAAGCGATCGATTTCAACCTCTATTTGCTGCAGGAACTCCCTTTGTAGATCGGGATCGGGATCCGGATCATCGAGCAATCCCTGCGCCAGTGCCCGCAGCGAGGCCAGGGGTGACCTGATCTCGTGGGAAGCGTTATCGACGAACATTCGCCTTACCAGGTGCTCCCTTTCGAGTGAGTCGATCATGTGGCGAAAGGCGCGCCCCAGCTCGCCCACCTCGTCGGAGGACACCGGTACCTCGGTTCCGGGGTCCAACTTGCCGCTGGCCAAACGGTCGGCCAGCTCGGCCAGGCGTCTCAGCGGTGTGGTAAGTGTGGAGGTGAAGGCATACGCGAGGATCGCAGCCACGGCGCCTCCGAACAAGGCGCCGTAGAGGAGCGCGACCCTGGCGTTCCTCACGGAGTCCAGCACGACATCCATATCCGCCGAGAGGAAAGAGGATCCGACGACCTCACCCCCCCGGAATATCGGTACCGCGGTGTATATGACGCTTCCCTCATCCGAAAAGATGATGTCGGTGTTGGACTCTCCGTCCAGGCTCGATAGTGCGACGGCATTCGTGAGATGCCGATTATCCATTTCACCGAACCCGTCGGCGAGGACCGATCCGCTCCGATCCAGGTATAGCACCCTGGAATCCAGGCTGGTCGACAGTTGGCGACTGAGCTGGCGAAGTTCGTTGCGATTCGATTCGGACAGGGCACCCTCCACGGCGTTTGCCGCTATGTTGGCGGATAGGAGCATCGAAGCCGCCTTTTCCGCTTCCAGTGTGTTTCTCATGTGGGAGAGCACTAGATTACCGGATATCAAGATCGCCAGTGCTATAGTGGCGAAATAGCCGAGCATCAGCCTCGTCCTGAGGGAGTTAAGGCGCATCTTTTCTCTCCGCCACGAAGGAATAACCCACGCCCCACCGGGTAACCAGGTAACGCGGGTTGGTGGGGTCTCGTTCTATCTTTTTGCGGACCCTCCCCACGCAAACGTCCACCGTACGGGTGTCGTAGTGTTCCATCCCCCAAACGCTGTCGAGCAACTGTTCCCTTTCAAAGACGCGACCCGGATGACGGGCCATGAGGTGCAGCAGGTCGAACTCCTTTGCGGATAACTCCTGCGTCGGTTGTCCGGAAATCGTTACCGTGCGCGAATCGGGATCGATCCGAAATTCCCCGTAACGGATCGGCCGGTCTTCATCCGGGCGGTGTTCTCCGGTGCGCCTGAGCACGGCCTTCATCCTCGCCAGGAGTTCCCGGGTGTTGAAAGGTTTGGCGATGTAATCATCCGCACCCATTTCGAGTCCCACGATCTTATCGACGTCATCCCCTTTGGCCGTTAACATTATGATCGGTATGGAATCGGTCTTTTCGGATTCGCGAAGCTTTCGGCAAATTGACAATCCGTCTAATCCCGGCAACATCAAATCGAGCAGAATCAAGTCTGGGGAAATCTCGCGGGCCATTCTCAGGCCCTCGACTCCGTCGCCGGCGGAGGAGACGATGTAACCCTCTCGCTGCAAAGAATGGGACAAGCCCTTGATGATGCCGGGTTCATCGTCTACCAATAGTACGTGCGGATCCAAATCCATCACCTCCCGCTTGGCGTCACAATAATGTTACAGCATGCGCGGGACTTTCGTCACAGATGCCCTTTAGAGTGGGGTTTGAAGTTGAGGCAGCAATGCCTCGAAGGGATCGATCAAATTTAGCGAGGTGAGATAATTGAGAATTCGTTTGTTATTCGTCGGTTTGTTGATTTTTGCGGTGGCCCTCCTCTCCGGATGTTCACCCAATGTCGCCGCTGATCCCGGCCCGGAAGTTCCCGCCGCCCCTTCGGCCCGCGAGGTCGACGTCGAGCTGCACTTACCCTCTCCGGACGGGGGATGGCTCGAAAGTATTGTGGAGAGCGTCGAGGTGCGCGGGGAGGCCATGGAATCGGTGGTTCTGGACCTTTGGCTGGACCGTGTAGGTGGTTTGCCGACGGGGGTTTCCGCGGGAGCAGAGCATCGCGGGGACATCATATATGTATCCTTCGGAAACGCCATACACGATGTAGATCTCGAGGATGAGCCCATCTTGGTGAAATCCCTCGTCAGCACCATGGTAGAGATCGAGGGAGCACGCATGGTGCAGATCCTGGTGGAGGGCAAGAAGGTCGAAACCCTCGCGGGTAATTCCCTGGTCTCCGAACCCCTGGGGAGGGATGATTCGGTACTGGCGACCGACGAATTCGTTCCCATGGAGCCGGCCGATCCACGAGAGGGAGAAGTATTTGTGTACGGCGAGATAATCGAGACCTCGTCCGACGGAGCGTGGATCGAAATAGATCAACATATTGCCGATGCGCGGGACGAGGTAATAGATCCCAGGGTCCATCTCCGCGGGGACGTAGTGGTACAAGTCCAAAAGATCGACGATGACGGGGAAGCGGAGTATTCCATGATGGATCCAACTGATTTGGGCCCCGGAATGGTCGTCGGAATAATCATAGGTGACGGTGGAGAGGCCCGGGGAGTGATCGTAGAGTTGCGCTGATCCTGCGGGGGTAGAGTGAAGAAATCCGGATATGTCGAAGTCGCCGGCGGAGCTCTCCGCCGGCGACTTCGCATTGAACCATCTTTTCGGTACCCCGGATAGTTTGGCAATTTAGCCCGGAACTCCGGGCGGCTCACCCGATGTCCATCGGTGGTTCCCCTCACCCGTGTTCGGTTGACATCCCGGGACTACACGATGTGACGCCCATTGCTGGTAAACTGTTAGAGAGACCGAAGGATCGAGCCTCGATGGGGGAGGATCCCCGGGGGGATTCTTCGAACCCGTCTTGGTCGTCCGTTAGTGGAGAGGGGTGCTTCCGCATTGAAAATGTTGGATTGGGGAAAGGGATTTCGGGTTAGCGAGCTGTGTTTTGGCGCGCTCCCGATGGGACCGCTGCAGAAGAATCTCGAGCCGGAACGCGGGGCCGAGGTACTGTTATCCGCCTTTGAACGAGGCGTGAACTTCGTCGATACGGCCCAGTCTTATCGCACCTATGAGCACATCAGGAGGGCCCTCGATCAATGGGATGAGTACGTCTATATCGCTACCAAGTCCAATGCCACTACCCGCGAGGATATGAAGGCGGCCGTATCCGAGGCGCAAGAAGCCCTCGGGCGCGAAAGGCTGGACATATTCCATCTGCACGCGGCCAGAGTGGATGTGGATGTTTTCGATGTGCGCCGCGAGGCATACGAATATCTGCAGGAATGTCGCGAAGAAGGCATAGTGGGGAAGATCGGTATTTCCACGCACTCGGCGCCCGTCGTCGCTCGAGCGGCCCGCGAATCCGAGCTCGATTTGGTGTATCCGATAATCAATAGGACGGGACTCGGCATATTGTCCGGTACTCGCGCCGATATGGAGGCCGCCATAGAGCTTTGCCACGATGCGGGTAAGAACACCTATGCCATGAAGGTGTTTGGAGGCGGCAACCTGCTCGCGGATAGGCGCGCAGCCTTGGATTATGTCTTGTCGCTCAGAGGTATGGATGTCGTATCGATAGGAATGGTCCACGAAGACGAATTGGCCGTGAACCTCGCCCTGTTGGCGGGTGATGAGGTGGACGGGGAACTTTGGGAGAGGACGGCCGGTGGCGAGAGCAAGGGATTGCACATATTGTGGCTGTGCACCGGTTGCGGCACATGTATCGAACACTGCCCGAATTACGCCTTATCCCTCGATGATGGCAAGTGCGTCGTAGACCGGGATAGGTGCATTCTCTGTGGGTATTGCGCGCCGCACTGTCCCGAGTTCGCCATTAGAATGGTTTAGTACAAGGGCTCTGCAGTCCGGAAGGAGTTGTGCATTGGCGCCGAAACTTGGTCTTATCGTTAACCCGATCGCCGGAATGGGAGGCAGGGTCGGTTTAAAAGGAACCGATGGTGAGGCCCTGGAGAGGGCCCGGGAATTGGGGGCTGAACCGGAGTCGCCTCGCCGCGCCTCTATCGCCATGAGGGCCATTATCCGCGACGGTGTGGAAATCGATCTACTCACCGCCGCGGGGGATATGGGTGAATCCGAAGCCATCGCAGCCGGATGGACTCCCCGCATCGTTTACGATCCGGGGAGCCAGAAGACCGACGCATCGCACACGAAGGCGGCCGCCCGGGCCATGCTCGAAAGCGGCGTGGACTTGCTGATGTTCGTTGGGGGAGACGGGACGGCTAGAGACATCATGGACGCCGTCGGAGATGAGATCCCGGTTATCGGTGTACCGGCGGGAGTCAAGATGCACTCCGCGGTGTTCGCCACCGATCCCCGAAGCGGGGGAGAGTTGGCCGCCGCATACCTGGGTGGTCGGGTCTGTCAAACCCGTGAGGCTGAAGTGATGGATATCGATGAGGAAGCCTTCCGGCAAGGAAGGTTATCGGCGAGGCTTTACGGCCAGGTGATGACCCCATATGATCCGGCGCTGGTGCAGGATCTGAAGATGGGGACGGCGGCGGATGAAGATGCCATGTTGGACGCCATAGCCGGGAGGATCGTGGAGGAGATGGAACCCACAACCCTCTACGTAATCGGTCCGGGAACGACCACCAGGCGGATACTGGAGTCGCTCGATTTACCGGCGACACTCCTGGGTGTCGACCTGCTGAAGGACGGCATTATCCTCGCCGAGGATGCCAACGAGGCTACGATACTGGGATTTCTCGAGGAAGCCGAGTCCGTCAAGATCATCGTGACGCCTATCGGGGGGCAGGGATATCTTTTCGGGCGCGGCAACCAGCAAATATCGGCTCGGGTAATCGAGCGCGCCGGGCGCGAGAACATCGTGGTGGTAGCCGCCAAGAGCAAGCTGCTCGCCCTCGGGCAAAAGCCCCTCTTGGTGGATACGGGGGATCCCGAGGTCGATGAACTATTGCGGGGCTACGTATCCGTGGTGGTCGACTACAGGGAAGATTCGGTCCGCAAGGTTCGCTAGTTGTTTGACGTGGGACGATCTGTCTTGCGCACCCGGAGTGCGAAAGGAGCATGGTATGTACTCCCTCGGACAACTCTTCGACTCGTACAGTTGCGAGTATCGCGATGCCGCCGGGCAAGCCCGCAGGGGCATATCCATAGAAGGTGCCGAAGAGATCGCGAGTCGGCTCGGCTGCTCCAGGCGCGAGGCGGAGATAGCGGCCCTGGAGGCGGGTATTTGGCCGCTGAGATTCGATCGGAATCGTGGAACGTTGGGTATCGTCGGGCAAGTCAGGCTCCTGAAATCCCGGGCCAGCGTCGTTGGCCTCGGGGGATTGGGGGCACTGGTGGCCGAGCTCCTCGCGAGGTCCGGAGTCGGATCCCTTCGGCTCTCGGATCCGGATTGTTACGATGAGACGAACTTGAATCGACAGATGCATTGTGCCGAGGGCAACATGGGTGCTTCCAAGTTCGAGGAAACCCGTAGGCGCCTCTGGGCGATCGACGGAGCATTGTCGATAGAGTATTGCGATGCGATTTCCGATCGTGATGAGGGAGTGCAGTCCCTTGCGGGCTCGGACGTGGTGATGGATTGCCTGGATACCCTGGGCGATCGCCTAACGCTGGCCCAGGTCTGCCGTATCCTCGGTGTACCCATGGTTCACGCAGCCATCGCGGGGTTTAGTGGGCAACTATCGTCCATATATCCGGATGAGGATACCCTGAAGATTCTCTATGGAGAGCCGTGTGAGGATAGAAATAGAGGCATTGAGGTGGAGACGGGCAATCTCGGGCCGACGGCGGCCGCGCTGGCGTCACTTCAGGCCGCCGAGGCCATTAAGATAATCAGTGGCATCGGCGATCCCGTGCGAGGTGGAGTGTTGCTGGTCGACCTTTACGGGGGCAGGTTCGAAAGGGTGGATCTATCCTGAAGAAGGGTATCTTATTCGCAGGTATCGTCGTCTTGGTTTGGCTGGTGTCTTTTCCTTCCGGAGTCGCGGCCGTCGCGCCCGACGAGGGCGAGCAGCCCTTCCAGATGGAGACCTACAGGGCAACCGTGATCGAGGTGGAGGATGTAGAGGGTGGAGAGTCATACTTCGGGGGGGCAGCCGTCAAGCAGGAAGTCTCGGTCCGGATAGACTCGGGCCCGTGGGAGGGTGAGCGCGATCTCGTCAACCACATGACCGGCAATCCCGCCTACGATATCGAAGTATCCCCGGGGGATCGCGTCATGATCGGGGTATCCGGCGAGGGGGAATTCGCCGACTTGTTCATCGTAGATTTCGTCCGCGACGTCCCCAGCCTCTATTTGCTCGGTCTTTTCGCCTTGTCCCTATTGGTCGTCGGGGGTGCTCGTGGAGCCAGGACCCTCGTCGTATTGGCACTCACAGCCTTGGCCATCATGTTCGTTTTGATACCGGCCCTACTTCGGGGCTTCAATCCCATCGTCAGCACTGTCGTAGTCAGCGCGGTGGTGGTTAGTTTTAGTCTCGCGATCATAGCGGGGCGCGGTACCAAGACCATTGCGGCGGTGATAGGGACCGTATCGGGGGTTCTCTTCGCCGGAGTCTTGGCGTTGATATTCGGAAGATCCGCGCACTTGATGGGTCTTCACACCCAGGAAGCCCAAATGCTCATGTTTACCTACGATACGGTCTTCGACTTTCGGGGCCTGTTATTTTCGGGTATGATCCTCGGGGCCCTCGGGGCCGTCATGGACGTATCGATTTCGATCTCGTCTGCGGTGGAAGAGCTCCACATTGCCGGGCAAATCGATGATTTCCGTACCTTGTTGAGAAGTGGGATGAACGTGGGCAGGGATGTCCTGGGGACGATGTCCAACACGTTGATCCTGGCGTATGCCGGAAGCTCCCTTCCCTTGATCCTGCTGTTGACGGCCCACAGGGCGGATCTGGTCAGCGTGGCCAACATGGATATCATGGCAACGGAGGTGGTCCGGGCCCTGAGCGGTAGCGTGGGCCTGGTCCTCTGCGTCCCCGTCACCGCGTTCGTCGCCGCTAGATTGAGGGTCGGCGGAGCCCGGGCTGGAAGGGCTCGTTCGCGGACGGCTCGGGCGAGCAGGTCTTCCCCGGATGCGGAGTCCCGGTAGCCGTGCGGACGCTGGGATACGTCGGAAGATATCTCGGGCTATTGCTGCACATAGGGCTCCTGATAGTCGGGTCCGCATTCTTGGGCTTTTGGGGAGGTAGCTGGCTCGATCGTCGACTGGGAACTTCCTCGACATTCACCATTTTAGGCACGGTACTGGGTGTCATCTCCGGGTTTTGGGGAGCATACAGGACTATCATGCGGATCTCGGACGATCCGGGTTCTCGCGAATAGTCTTTTGCGAAGTGGGAAGGGACGTTTGGCACATGGACTCATTCGATAGATTGAGGCGCAGGGCCCTGCTGGGGGATATGTTGTTCATGATCGTTGGGGCTTCGGTCCTCTTCCTTCTCGGGCTGGGACATTTCTGGTATCCTTTTGTCTTGGGAGTAATCTTGGGCATGCTAAACTTGCACCTGCACGCTCTGTCGGTGCGCAGGTTGTCCGAGTACGCGGCGGTGGGCAGGGAGACGTCCATAGGTATCCGCGCCGCAATGTTATACGTCGCGCGATTCTTCATTTTGGTGGCCGTACTCGGTTACGAGCATCTGATCCGCGGGATCCCCTTGGTCCCCGCCATCTTCGGATTACTCGGAACCTATGCAGTGTTGGTCACTATCGGTATAATGGATTCGCGGCGCCGGGGTAAGACCTCCGCCCAATCGGAGGAGGATGGCACCCCGGAAGTCGGCGAATGAAATAGGGTTGGGGGATATCCAATGGACAGGTTCATGGAGGGACCGGAGACACTATTCCGCGTCGGTGGCATTCCCATCACGGATACGGTCTTCATCGGCTGGATCGTGATGGCATTTCTTTTGGGCGCGGGTTTCGTCGTAGCCAGGCTTCTCAAGGATCGCCCCAAGGGTATGCAGGCCTACGCCGAGATCATCGTAAACGGCTGCAAGTCACTGGTCTCCGATACCATGGGATCCGATAAGCTGGGCTTCTTCCCCTTCATAGGAGCACTCGTTCTGTTTATTTTCATTTCCAATATCCTGGGTGTTGCCGGGGTGAGGCCCCCGACCTCGGACGTCAATATAACGATGGGGATGGCGATCTTGACGTTCCTGATGGTTCAGTATTATCGGGCCAAGGCCAAGGGGATCCTGGGATACATCAAGAGTTTTGGCGATCCCATAGTGTTTCTATTTCCCCTCAACATAATCTCCGAACTGGCAGCGCCCGTCTCCTTGGGGATGCGTCTTTTCGGTAATATTCTCGGGGGGAGTATTATTGTTGCACTGATATACGAAGTAATACCCGTGGCGGTGCCCATTCCCTTCCACATGTACTTCGACATTTTTGTCGGTGCAATACAGACATACATCTTCGCGATGCTAACCATGGTATTCGTGAAGATGGCCATGGAGTAGGAGTCCCGTCGAAAGGAGTTGCTGTCAATGGATCCGATGTTAATTGGTATAGTCGCCGTGGGTGCTTCCGGTTTCGCCGTCGGCCTCGCCGCAATAGGACCCGGTATCGGCCAGGGATTCGCCGCCGGTAAAGCCGTTGAAGCGCTGGCTCGCCAACCCGAGCTCCGGTCGGAGATCATTTCGACCATGCTCTTGGGTCAGGCCGTTGCCGAGACCACCGGTATTTACGGTCTCGTCATGTCCCTGGTTTTGCTCGGCATCGCCCAGAACTTCCTGTAGATCTCGAGTCCGGGATCTCACGGGCAATGAAGGGATGACGATGAGCCTTGACCGATATAACCTGGTCGCTCGTAATTCAAATCGTCAGCTTTCTGGTGTTCTTCCTCATATTCCGCCGGGTGTTCTTCGTGCCCGTCCTGAGGACCATGGAACGCAGGGAAGAGACAATAACCGCCCTCCTGGAGGAAGCCGAAGACCGTCGTGAGAAGTCGGTCGAGCTCCAGCAGCGGATTTCCGAGCGCCTCGCCGAAGCCCGATCCGAGGCAGCCGAAGTCGTGGATAGTGCCGAGCTCGAAGCTCAAAGACGCTACCAAGAAATCGTGGCCGCTGCCCGCGAGGAAGGAGAAACGGTTCTCGCCGAGGCTCGCTCCGCCATAGAGGAGGAGCGGGAATTGGCCCTCGATTCCTTCCGCCGGGACGCCGTCGAGCTGGCCGAGTTGATCTCCGAGAAGGTGTTGGCCAGGCAGCTCGATGAAGGAGAACGTCGGATCCTCGAAGACGAACTCCTGCAGAGGCTGCAACATAATAGGGACTGAGCGTGGCCGCAGTCGATTTACCA